>CAYNUZ010000212.1:0-4400 GCA_964400385.1 uncultured bacterium
GACGGCGAGGTCCGGCACCACGGTCCGCGCGTCGTCATTGCCGGTGTTGGTCACGGTCAGGACCACCCAGAAAACCTGCCCGACCGTCGCGGCGGCCGGGGCGCTGGCGTACGCGCGCAGCGCGGGCCCCAGGACGAAGCCCACGGCGTTGCCGGTCAGCTCGGTGTATGAGCAGGTGCTGGCCGCGGTCACGAAGACCGTGTTCGCGACCAGGCCGGGCCCGCAGACGCCCACCACGCCGGTGATCGTGAAGGTCAGCGCGGCGCCGGGGGCGAACGTGAGGGCGGAATTCGACCAGGCCACCAGCGTCCCGCTCGGGCTCGCGGGGAGCACGGCCGGTGCGGCCCACCCGCCCGGCTGCGCGGTCGCGAGGCCCGTAACCATCGGCGAGACCGTGTCGGTGAGGCCGAGGCTCGTCAGGGTCGCGCTCCCGAGGTTGGTGACCACGATGCGGTACGCCACCGGCCCCCCGCTACCGGGCGCGGCCGGAACCTGGGTCTGGGCCACGGCCAGCGACGCGACCGGCGGGTTCACGACCAGGCCGGAGGCGGCGGCGAATTGCCGGTCCACGGTGCAGCCGGCGACGGCCTCCATCAACACCGTGTTGGTGACCGCCGCCGCGGCGCAGACGACCCCGGCCTGGCCGGTGACGGTGAAGGTGAAGCTGCGGCCGGGCTCCAGTCCGGTGGGCATCGCGGCGGCCGACCAGACGTACCGGGTGCCGGAGGGCGCCGTCCCCGCGACGACGGGCGCACCCATCTCCGGCGGCTGGGCGGTGGCCTGGCCCGTGACGAGCGCCGCGACCGTGTCGGTGAGGGTGAGGTTGTGCACCGTGGCGGCGCCGTTGTTCGTGACCACAATGACGAAGGACACCGGGGAGCCCGCGCCGCCCCCGCCCGACTGGAACTGGGTGAGGGTCAGCCCCAGCGGCGGGCTGGGCACGTCGGTCCCCACGGGGTTGGCGTAGGCCTCCTGTCCGCCGCACGCCGCGCTTCCCAGGGCCCACGCGGTGTTCGAGACGTTGGTGGGCGCGCAGACCACCCCGATCGTCCCGGTGACGGTGAAGGTCATGGACTGGGTGGGGAGCAGGGACAGACCGGTGGCGCTCCAGACGTACCGGGTCCCGCCCGCCACCTGGGCGACCGCGGGCAGGCCCATCACCGCCGGCGCGCTGACGGCCTGGGCCTCGATGAACCCGGGCACCGTGTCGGTCACGAGGAGTGACAGGAGCGTTGCCGCGCCGGTGTTGGTGACGACGATCTGCCACGTCACGGGGGCGCCGGATCCGCCTCCGCCCGACTGGGCCTGGGCCGCGGTCATCCCGACCGCGGGGCTCGGGATCGTGAAGTCGGGATTGTTCGAGATCACCTTCGTCGCGCTCGCGCCGCACCCCAGGGTCATCGCAGTGGCGAAGGCGGTGTTCGAGACGGCGGTGGGGACGCAGGTGCCCACGACGGTCCCCGAGATCGTGAAGGTCAGCGTGGCGCCAGGGGAGAAATTCAGGGAGCCGGTGTCCCCCCACCCGACCCAGGTGCCGGCGCCGGTCGCGGCCGGCCCCAGGGCGGCGAACCCCGGTGGGGTGTCGGGGACGAGCCCGGTGATGGCGGGATCCACGGTGTCGGTCACCGTGAGGCTGGAGAGCGTCACCGTCCCGGTATTCGTCACGTAGATGGTGTACGCGGCGGGGCCGCCGGCCACTGGCCCGGGCGGGGAGAGGGTGTTCACGACGGCAAGATTGGCGGTCGTGGCGACGGTGTTCAACCCCTGCGCGGCGAACCCGGAGCAGCCGGAGCCCGAGACGTTGAAGAGGGCGGTGTTGGCGATCCCGAACAGTGCGCAGGCGTCCGGCAGGGTGCCGGTGATCGTGAACGTGAACGACTGGCCGTTGCCCAGGATGGACGGCCCGGACCCGCCCAGGTCGTAGGACCACGTGTAGAGCGTGCCGCTCGCGGTGGCGTAGATCGTCGCCGTGCCGAATTCGACGGGCGCGATCGAGGACTGGTTCATGAGGACGGGGGAGACGGTGTCCACGACGTACAGGCCGCGGAAGCCGCTGCCGGAATTGTTCCGGATCGTCAGCAGATACGTGAGGGTCGTCCCGTTCAGGATCTGGATCTTGTCGGAGGTGAAGTTGCAGACGGCCGCGGCGGGGCGCGGGAGGAGGAAGGCCGCGGCCAGCCAGGCGACGGGAACGACGCGGGCGGCCTGCCGGCGGAAGCGCCGGAACGGGTGCCCGGATTCGGCCATGTGCTGCCTCCCTGGCCCCCCCATCGCGCCTCCATCATAAGGGGGCGCGCCGTCCGGCGGGGCGTTCCAGTACACTGTCAGCCATGCCATCCACCATCTTCCTCATCGCCCTCGCCGCGGCCTGGTCCGGCCCTCCCGCCACAGCCGGGACCGTCCCGCTGGCCGATTTCGTCCCGGGGTATGACCTGGCGGCGGTCTCGACCTCCGGCGTCCACGTCGCGCTGGTGCCCCCGACCGCGGGCCAGCCGGGCGCCCTGCGCGTCGAGGCGGGGCACGCGACGCCGTGGCCCGGGATCACCCTCAAGGCGCCCGGCGGCCATTGGGACCTCTCCTCCGCCGACGAGGTGGCGCTCGACGTCTTCAACCCGGGCACGAAGGCGGTGCCGCTGGGGCTGCGCGTGGACAACCCGGGCGGCGACGGGTCCAACCACTGCGTGCAGCAGCTGTTCTCCATCGCCCCGGGCGAGCGGCGCACCGTAAGTGCGCGGCTGCTCCGCGCCGTTCCGGCGGAGCTGGGGCTGTTCGGGATGAACGGGTACCCCGGGGCCGGGTCGTCGGGCTGGGGCGCGCACCCGGTGGATCCCGCGAACATGATCCAGGCGATCATCTTCCTCGACCACCCGACGGAGGACCACGTCCTCGAGATCAGCGCGCTGCGCGGGCAGGGCGAGCCCTTGCCGGCGGTCAAGGTCGAGGGGTTCTTCCCGTTCATTGACGCGTTCGGGCAGTACGTCCACCGCGACTGGCCGGGGAAGATCCACGCTGCCGCGGACTTCGCCGCGCGCCGGACGGACGAGGACGCCGACCTCACCGCCCACCCCGTGCCGGCCAACCGGGACCGGTGGGGCGGCTGGGCGGCCGGGCCGAAGCGGAAGGCGACCGGGTATTTCCGGACGGAGCGGGTGGACGGCCGGTGGTGGTACGTGGACCCCGACGGCCGGCTGTTCTGGTCGTACGGCGTGGACTGCGTGGGCAACAACGCCGCCGGGCCGGTCGAGGACCGGGACCGGTGGTACGCGGCGCTGCCCAAGGACGATCCCGCGTTCGCGGCGTGCTTCTGGAAGGGGAGCGCCCGGTCCGACGACCGGTACAAGGGGAAGCAGGTGCAGTACTTCGACTTCGGCGGCGCCAACGTGGTGCGCAAGTACGGCGCGGACGGGGCGAAGGCGGCGGGGGCGATGGCCCACCGGCGGCTGGCCTCGTGGGGGTTCAACTCGATCGGGGCCTGGAGCCAGTCCGACATCTACGCGCTGCGGCGCACGCCGTACACCGTCATCATCCACTTCGGCGGGCGCGACCTGGCGGCCAGCGAGGGCTACTGGTCGCGGTTCCGCGACGTCTTCGACCCGTCCTTCCGGTCGGCGCTGCGCGACGTGCTGGAGGGCCAGCGGGGGAAGGCGGCCGGCGACCCGTGGTGCCTCGGGTTCTTCGTGGACAACGAACTGTCGTGGGGGAACGAGACGGATCTCGGGACCTGGACCCTCCAGTCGCCGGCGGACCAGCCGGCGAAGAAGCTGATGATCGGAGACCTCAAGCGGACGTACGGGACGATCGCGAAGCTCAACGCCGCGTGGGGCACTGCGCACGCCTCCTGGGACGCGCTGCTCGCTTCGACGGCCGCGCCCGACAAGGCGCGGGCCGCGGCGGACCTCAAGGCGTTCACCGCCCGCACGGCCCAGACCTACTTCCGCACCGTCCGCGAGGAGGTCCAGCGCCTCGCGCCGCACCAGCTCTACCTCGGCTGCCGGTTCGCGTGGACCAACGAGCTGGCGATCCGGGCCGCGGCCCGGTCGTGCGACGTCGTGAGCTTCAACCTCTACGAGCGGTCG
Source organism: uncultured bacterium (assembly GCA_964400385.1). GTDB lineage: Bacteria > Oederibacteriota > CAKKQC01 > CAKKQC01 > CAKKQC01 > CAYNUZ01. Next base: position 4,077 of record CAYNUZ010000212.1, read on the forward strand.
GTGGAGGGCTTCGGCCTGCCGGAGGGCCTGGACCGGCCGGTGCAGATCGGGGAGTTCCACTTCGGGGCGCTGGACCGCGGGCTCTTCCACACGGGCCTCCAGCCCACCGCGAACCAGGCGGAGCGGGCCGCCATGTTCACGGCGTACCTCGAAGGGGCGCTGCGCAACCCCCGGCTGGTGGGGGCGCACTGGTTCCAGTACATCGACGAGCCCACCACGGGCCGGTTCGACGGCGAGAACTACCAGATCGGGCTGGTGGACGTGTGCGACACCCCGTATCCCGAGACGATCGCCGCGGCGCGGACGGTGGGCGCGGAGTTGTAC
>CAYNUZ010000213.1:0-4381 GCA_964400385.1 uncultured bacterium
GTCGCGGAGCTGCTCGCCGACGCGGGCGAGCCTGCGGAGGCGGTCGTCGCGCAGCTCGCGGCCGCACAACGGTTCGAACGGATCGAGCCGGTGCGGGCAACCCCTCTCTACGAAGCGGCGCTGGTCGCACGTCCTGAGGCGCGCACGCTGCTCGAGGCGCTCGCCACGCGCCACGAAGCGGAGGCCCGGGGGGAGCCGCCCCCGGCCAGGCTGTTGAGGGCAACATTTTGGGGGTAGCCCCCGACGGGATGCCCCCCAAGGGCCGCCAACGCCGGGGGGCCGCGAAACCGGCAGGCCCGCGGCGCGGGCCCGCCGTGACCATCCTCGGCGTTATAGACGACCAGCACGGTTCCCGGCGAACTTCCCGGCAGGAGCTGGGCGTCCCGCACGTTCCGCCCCGGGTCGAGCCGGACGGCTTCGCCGACTGCCCATGGCTCCGCGGACGCGTCCACCCGGCGGACGCCGAGCCGGGCCGAGCCCGGGCCGTCGGTCGCCAGCCAGCCGCCGCCATCCGGCAGGAGTCGGCCGCCCCGCTTCCAGTTCATGGCGCTCTCATCCCGCATCGCGGTGGCGCCCTGGGTGCTCCAGCGCAGCGCTCCCTCCGGGCTCACCCGCTGGACGAAGGTCCCGTTGGGGCCGTCACGGTGGATCCAGGCGACGACGATGCCCCCGTGTCCGTCGGGAGCCAGCCCGGCCAGGATGTCCTCGCCGCCCCACAGCCCGCCCCAGGTGCAGACCGGGAGGTCCCGCTCGCCCCACCGCTTGCGCCCGTCCGCCCCCAGCCGCTGCGCATAGATGTCCGGCGTGCTGCGGCAGCAGCTCAGCTTGCCCCGGACATCCTGCCAGGCGAAATACATCCCGCCGTCGCCATCCGGCAGGGTGAGCAGGGACTCGCCGCTGTAGGTATTGGCCGAGAGGGTGACGCCGGTAGCCGGCCACCGCGGATCCAGCTCCAGTGACGGGAGGGCCCTGACGGTCGCCGCGAACCACAGGCACGGCCCCAGCATGATCCTGAACCGCCGCCGGTTCACTTGCGCTTCAGGACCACCTGCCCGAATTCGACGCCCAGGGCGCGGGCGACCGGGAGGCACTTGGCCTTGAGGATGAAGTAGGTCTCGGGGGGCGTCCCGGGGAACTCCTCGAGGGTCTCGAAATTCCCCTGCCCCTTGCCGATCACCACCTCGGCGGTCCGGAAGATCTCGCGGAACTCCTCCGAGCAGGTGTCCCATTCCATCCCGATCCAGTCCGAGCCCGTCGAGCAGAGCGGCGCGATCTCGTGGAGGCCGGCGAACCGGGCGTCCTCCAGCAGCGCGTCGTTGAGGATCGCGCCGCCGTGCGCGGCCACGGTGAGGCCGTGGCCCTGGAGCGCCAGCGTCCGGACCAGCTCCCGGTCGAAGACAACCTCGCCCGTGTTGTCGAGGAGGTACAGGATCCGGCGGGGCCGGGCCAGCGCGGCGCGCAGCCGCTCGACGTGGTTGACCGCGAACCCTTCCTGGAACACGCCGCGGAGCGTCGCCTCGACCTCGATCGGCCGGCCATCCGCAATCCCGAGGTCGATGACATTGCCCGCCACGGCGGCCAGCGCCGAGGCGAGCAGCCGGTCCGGAGACTCCGCGACCAGCTGCTCCGCCAGCGGCCGCAGCGCCATGGCACGGTCGTTGAACTCGCGCTTCTCCTTGAGATAGGGATCGGCACACCCGGTGGCCGCCGGAACCAGCTTGAGGGCGCGCGTGCTGTTGTGCGCAGGGGAACGGCCCAGGTCGAACGACGGCAGGAGTTCCGCGGTCCTGATCAGCAGGGCCCGCCGGGTCGGCGCATCGGCGCCGGCGAACCGGGCGGTGGCCTGGACCTGCCGCAGGATGCACGGCAGGCATTCGGCAACGGATTTCACGGGAACCGCCTGATCAGGCGGCTGGCGTTGTCGTGCGGGCAAGCAGGGGCTGGATGGCCTCGAGAATCCGATCGGCCAGGGCCGTCTTGGGGAGCAGCGGCAAGTCCTCCCGGCGGCCGTCGGCGTGGAGGAACACGGCCCGGTTGGTGGCCGACCCGAACCCCGAGCCGGGCTCGCTGACGTCGTTGGCCACCACCAGGTCCAGGCCCCGGGCCTCCCGCTTGCGCGCTCCCTCCGGCCCCGGATCGCCCACTTCGGCCGCGAACCCCACGACGACCTGCCCCGACCGGACCGGCGCGAGTTCCTCGAGGATGTTCCCGACCTTTTCGAGCTGCAGGTTCCAGGCCGCGTCCTTGTTCTTGCCACCCCGCACCGCGGCGGGCTTGTAATCGGTGACCGCGGCGGTCTTGACCAGCACGTGGCACCCGGCGAACCGGTCCAGCACCGCCTGCCGCATCTCGGCCCCGGTGGTTACGCGGACGACCTCGACCCCGAACGGGGCCGGCAGTTCCGTCGGCCCGGTGACGAGCGTCACCGCGGCGCCCCGGCGGCGGGCCGCGGCGGCGACGGCGTACCCCATCCGGCCCGACGAGGGGTTGCTGATGTACCGGACGCCGTCGAGCGGCTCCCGGGTCGGGCCGGCCGTCACCAGCACCCGGCGCCCGGCCCAGGAGGTGACCGTGCGGATCCAGGCGCCCACCGCCGCAAGGATCTCCGCCGGTTCGGCCATCCGGCCGACGCCCGTCTCGCCGCACGCCATCAACCCGGCGCCCGGTTCGATGATCTCGAACCCGCGGGCGCGCAGCGCCGCAAGGTTCTCCTGCACGACGGGATTGAGCCACATCGCCGGGTTCATCGCGGGGGCGACCAGGACCGGGGCGGTGGTGGCCAGGACGGTCGTGGTCAGGAGGTCGTCGGCGAGCCCATGGGCGAGCTTGCCGAGGAGGTCCGCGGTGGCCGGCGCGATCACCACCAGATCGGCCCGGCGGGCCAGGGCGATGTGCTCGATCTTCGAGCCCTTGGCCTCGGCGAACAGGTCGGTGCCGACCGGCTGGCCGGTCAGCGTCTGGAACATGAGCGGGGTGACGAACTGCGTGGCCCCGCGGGTCAGGACCGTCAGGACCTCATGGCCGTCCTGGGTCAGGCGGCTGGCCAGCTCCCCCGCCTTGTACGCCGCGATCGAGCCGGAGACCCCCAGCAGGAGGGTCCGGACCGGGCGGGCGGGGGTTACTTGTCCTCGTTCTCCTTGATCGTCCACGGAATGTGCCCTCCGAGCATCTCCCCCAGCGCGATGGTCGTGGGCTTGACCCCCGACACCACGTTACGCCCGTTCTCGTCCTTCTTCGTGGGGGCGCCCGCCACCAGCATCCGCGCGCGCTTCGACGCGGCCAGGATGAACTGGTACTTGTTCTTGATGTTGTGCATCAATTCCTCGTGCGGCGGAACGTCTGATCTTTTTTGGCTCATTGGGTTCTCCTTCCTGCAAGGCCGCTCCGGCCCCGGCTAAGCCGGGGCCTCCACGGTCGCCTCGCTCTCGCTCGGCTCCGGTGCTCCGGACCATGTCGATTTATGAAATACGTATGCCTACCGAAGTTCGAGTTCGCGCTGGATCACCTGGCGGACCTGGCCGATGGCCGGGCCGAGCTCCTGATTGACAATAGTATAGTCGTACCCCAGCGCCGCCGCAATCTCCCGCCGGGCGTTGCCCAGCCGCGTTTCGAGCGCCTCCGGCGTGTCGGTTTCCCGGGCCTTCAGCCGCCGCTCCAGCTCCTCGAGCGCGTGGGGCATCAGGAAGACCAGCAGCGTCCGGGGGTCGAACGCCTTCATGGCCGCGCCGCCCTGGACGTCAATCAGCAGCAGCGGGCACCGGCCCGCCGCGCAGGTCTCCCGCACGAACCCCTTGTCGGTCCCGTACCGGTTCGCGTGGACCTCCGCCCACTCCGCGAAGGCCCCCTCCCCCACCCGCCGGTCGAACGCCTCGCGGGTGATGAACTCGTACTCGCGCCCGTCGGCCTCCCCCGGCCGCGGCGCCCGGGTGGTGGTGGACCGCGACTTGACCAGTTCCGGCACCTCGCGCAACAGCGCCGCCGCGACGGTGTCTTTGCCCCCCCCCGAGGGCGCGGAGAGGACGACCGGGAACCCCGGCCTACTCAAGGTTCTGCACCTGCTCGCGGATCCGCTCCAGCTCCTCCTTGAGCTCCACCACGATGCGCGTCACGGCCGCGTCCGTGGACTTGGCCCCGGAGGTGTTCACCTCGCGGTGCAGCTCCTGCGAGAGGAAGTCGAGCTTCCGGCCCACCGGCCCGCCCGCCGCCAGCGCCTCCCCGAACTGGGCCACATGGCTGCGCAGCCGGGTGATCTCCTCGGTGATGTCCCCGCGCTCAACCGCGTTGACCAGGTCCTTCGCCGCGCCGCTCCGGGGTTTCCCGCCCGGGCCGGTGCGTCCCGGCGCCGCCGGCGCCGGAGCGGGGCTCCCCGCGGCCGCCTCCT
>CAYNUZ010000214.1:0-4372 GCA_964400385.1 uncultured bacterium
CCCGGCGCCCAAGCCGGTGGCGAAGAAGAAGGCCCCGGCGAAGGGCGGGAAGAAGTGACGGACCCGGAGGTCCCGCAGGAACCGGCCGCCGCCTCCGCGCCCGCCCCCAAGGCGGCCGGCAAGGCGCGGGCCGGTGCGAAGAAGAAGGGCGGACCGAAGATCCGGCTGCTGATCGTGGAGTCGCCCGCCAAGGCCAAGACCATCAACAAGTTCGTGGGGTCGCGGTACGTGGTGAAGGCGTGCATGGGCCACGTGCGCGACCTGCCGCAGCACCGGCTGGGCGTGGACGTCAAGAACGACTTCGCGCCGCACTACGTCACGGTGCGCGGCAAGGGCGACCTCCTCAAGGACCTCAAGCGCGACGCGTCCCGGTCCGAGGCGGTCTACCTGGCCACCGACCCGGACCGCGAGGGCGAGGCGATCTGCTGGCACCTCAAGGAGGCCCTCAAGCTGCCGGACGCGAAGGTGCGCCGGGTGATCTTCAACGAGATCACGAAGAAGGTCATCAAGGACGCGGTCGAGAACCCCGTGGTCGGGATCAACCTGCGGCTGGTCGAGGCCCAGCAGGCCCGCCGCGTGCTGGACCGGCTGGTGGGGTACAGCCTCTCGCCCCTGCTGTGGACGAAGGTGCGCAAGGGGCTCTCGGCCGGCCGGGTGCAGTCGGTGGCGGTCCGCCTGATCTGCGACCGGGAGGCGCTGGTTCTCGCGTTCGTCCCGGTGGAGTACTGGACGATCGCGGCCAAGCTGGCCCTGGCCGGCGGCCGGCCGTTCGAGGCGAAGCTCAACCAGGTGGACGGGAAGAAGGCCGAGATCGCCACGGGCGAGGCGGCGGCCGCGATCGTGGCGCGGACCAAGGACGGGCCGTTCGTCATCCGGACGGTGGAGCGCAAGGAGCAGCGGCGCAACCCGACCCCGCCGTTCACCACCAGCACGCTCCAGCAGGAGGCGGCCAAGCGATTCCGGTTCACCGCCAAGCGCACGATGATGATCGCGCAGACACTGTACGAGGGCATCGACCTCGGCTCCGGTACCCGCGAGGGGCTGATCACCTACATGCGCACGGACTCCGTGCGCGTCTCGGCGGACGCGCAGGCCGAGGCGCGGCAGGCGCTGGCCAAGCTGTACGGCGACGCGATCCTCCCCGCCGAGCCGCCCGTGTACAAGGGCCGGTCGGGCGCGCAGGACGCCCACGAGGCGATCCGGCCCTCGACCGCGTCGCGCGACCCCGAGGAGGTGAAGGCCTTCCTCAACCCGGACCAGTACAAGCTGTACAAGCTCATCTGGCAGCGCTTCCTCGCCAGCCAGTCGGCGCCCGCGCTGCTCGAGCAGACGGCCGCGGACATCACCTCGGGCCCGGGGCTCTTCCGGGCCACCGGCGTAGTGGTCAAGGCACCCGGGTTCATGGCGGTCTACATGGACACCAAGGAGGAGGACGAGGCGCCGGACGAGGAGGCCGAGGGCGGGCTGCCCGCGGGGCTGGAGGTGGGGCAGACACTCGACCTCATCGAGGTCAAGCCCGACCAGCACTTCACCCAGCCGCCGCCCCGGTACAGCGACGCCTCGCTGGTCAAGGCGCTGGAAGAGGAGGGCATCGGCCGGCCGTCCACGTACGCCCCGATCATCAGCACGATCCTGGACCGCGGGTACGTGGAGCGGCGCGAGAGCCGCTTCCACCCGACCGAGCTGGGCACGCTGGTCAACGACCTGCTCGTCAAGCACTTCCAGGACGTCATCAACGTCCAGTTCACCGCGCAGATGGAGGCGCAGCTCGACGAGGTGGCCGAGGGCCGGCTGGGCTGGGCCACGGCGCTGCGCAACTTCCACGACCCGTTCGCCGCCGACCTCGAGAAGGCGAAGGTGGACATGCGCAACGTGAAGGCCGAGATGGAGACCGTCACGGACCTGGTCTGCGAAAAGTGCGGCAAGCCCATGATCGTCCGGTGGGGCCGGCACGGGAAGTTCCTGGCCTGCTCGGGCTACCCGGAGTGCAAGAACGCCAAGTCGTTCGATACGGACGCCGCGGGCAAGATCACGGTGAAGGTGCCCGAGGTCACGGACGAAAAGTGCGACAAGTGCGGCTCGCCCATGCTGATCAAGTCGGGGCGGTTCGGCAAGTTCATGGCGTGCGAGAAGTACCCGGAGTGCAAGACCACGAAGTCGATCCCGATGGACTTCACGTGCCCCAAGCCCGACTGCGGCGGCAAGCTGGTGATGCGCCGGTCGCGCAAGGGCCGGGTCTTCTACGGGTGCAACAAGTACCCCACCTGCACCTTCGTCACCTGGAACGCGCCGGTGAAGGAGCCGTGCCCCAAGTGCGGGTCACCGTTCCTGACGGAGCGCAAGCTCAAGATGATCCGCCGGCTGGTGTGCCCCGTCGAGGGGTGCGGGTACGAGGCGGAGCAGGGGCTGGACGCGGCCTCCACCGCCTCCGGGGCGGCGGCCGTCGCCGTCGCAGCCCCGGGGACCCTCGCCCCGCCCGTCGTCCCGGCGCCGGGCGACGGCTCCTCCGGCACCTGATCCGGCGCGCCGGTCCTTCGCATGGCTGACCAGGTCCGCGTCCGCATCGCCCCGTCGCCCACGGGGTCGCTCCACATCGGCAACGTCCGCGCCGGGCTCTTCAATTACCTCTTCGCGAAGCACCACGGCGGCGTCTTCATCCTGCGCATTGACGACACCGATGCGGCCCGGTCGAAGCCCGAGCACGTCGAGAACATCAAGGAGTCGCTCCGGTGGATCGGGCTGGACTGGGACGAGGGGCCGGACGTCGGCGGGCCTTTTGCCCCGTACTTCCAGTCCCAGCGCATGGACCGGTACCGGGAATCGGCGGACCGGCTGCTGGCCGAGGGGAAGGCCTTCCACTGCTGGTGCAGCGCCGAGGAGCTCGAGGCGGCGCGCCAGTCGGCCGCCCGGCAGAAGCTGCCGCCCCGGTACGACGGCCGGTGCCTCGCGCTCACCCCGGCCCAGCTCGAGAAGTTCAAGGCGGAGGGGCGCAAGCCCGCGGTGCGGTTCCGGCTGCCGGACGGGCCACCCATCGTCGTGGAGGACCTCATCCGCGGCCGGGTGGAGTTCCCCCGCGACATGCTGGACCACTTCATCATCGTCCGGTCCGACGGCAAGCCCGTGTACAACTTCGTGACGGCGATCGACGAGGTGGACCACCGGATCACCCACGTGATCCGGGGCGACGACCACCTCTCCAACACGCCCAAGCAGATGCTGGTGGCCCAGGCGCTCGGGTTCGGCACGCCCCGATACGCGCACCTGCCGCAGATCCTGGGGATCGACAAGGCGCGCCTCTCGAAGCGGCACGGGTCGCAGGGTGTGCTGGACCTGCGGGACGAGGGGTTCCTGAAGGAGGCGGTGCTCAACTTCCTGGCCCTGCTGGGCTGGTCGTTCAACGACGCCGACGAGATCTTCTCGAAGCAGGAGCTGGTCGAGAAGTTCTCGCTGGACCGGGTGGGCAAGGCCCCCGCGGTGTTCGACGAGACCAAGCTGTACTGGATGAACGGGATGTACCTGCGCAAGCTCCCCGCCGCGCAGGTGGAGGGGGACCTGCGGGCCCGGATCGCCGCCGCCTACGCCACGCCGCTGACCGCCTCGGGCGTCCCGCTTCAGGCGGGAGCGGCCGCGGACGCCGCCTACGTGGGGAAGGTCATCGGCCTGCTGAAGGAGGGGCTCAAGACGCTCAACGAGGTGGTGGACGCGTCGGAGTTCTTCTTCACGGAGGCGGTGCCGTGGCAGGACGAGGCAAGGGCCAAGCTCGCCGGCTGGCCCGGGATCGGGGGGATCCTCTCCGGTGTCCTGGCGGCCACCGAAGCGGCCGAGCCGTTCACGCCGGAACAGCTGGAGGCGGACTTCCGCGCCGGGTCCGCGGCCGCCGGCCTCAAGTTCAAGGACTGGGTCCACCCGACCCGGTTCGCGCTCACCGGCCGCGTGGTCGGCCCATCGCTCTTCCACCTCATGGAAGTCCTCGGCCGTCCGCGGTGCGTGGAGCGGCTGAAAGCGGCGCAGCCGGGAGGATAGGCGGGTCCGGGGACTTCGTCCGGCCCGGAGCCACGAAGCGGCACGGGAAATGACCGTCGGTGCCTGCAGCGGGACGAGCCAGTCGAAGACCTGCGGGGCTAGGATTCGAACCTAGAGTAACCTGGTTCAGAGCCAGGTGTGTTACCGTTACACTACCCCGCAATAATGGAGACATTATAGCGGAGTCCTCCTGATCCATCCCTTCGGTGTGCATAAATAGGACCCATGCCGTCCGTCCCGCTCGCGGGGCTCCTCGTCGCCACCGGTTCCATCCTCAAGGTGGCGGGGCTGGCCCTCCTCGTCGGCGAGCTGGCGGCCCGGGCGGGCTCCGCGCCGGTCGCCGTGGTCA
>CAYNUZ010000215.1:0-4371 GCA_964400385.1 uncultured bacterium
CCCGCGGGGCGCGCCGAGCTCCCCCGTCACCGCATGCCGGCCCCGCTGGTCGTGCGCCGGCGGCCCGAACCGGCGCGGCGGCGCGGCCTCGAGGCTCACGCCCTCGAGGTAGGCGTAAAAGGACAGGTTGAAGTCGAACCGCGACTGCTCGCCGTCGGTGATCACGTCGGTGCCCGCCTCCACCTGGTCACGCACCGCCGCGATCACCGCGTCGCGCTTGAGCTCCGCGCGATCCGCCTCGCCGAACTGGTCGAGGTGCGCCCCGGCAAACTCCAGCCAGCCGGGCAGGGGCCACGACCCGATGACCGTGGTCCGCAGCGGCTGGCTTGTCATCGCATCGGACGCGTCGTGGTCAAGCTGAGCTTCACCACGACGCGGTCGCCTCGCTTCCGCTCGGCTCTACAAATCACTCGTTCTTCCCCACGCCGGAGTACAGCTTGGCGAGCAGCCGGGCGTGCTCGTCGTACGCGGACTCGAAGAGCGCGGTGGCCCGCGCCTTGCCCGCGACGGCGGCGGCGGTCAGCACCGTGGGCGGCTTCCCGGCCGCGGCCAGCCGGGCGGCCACCTCCGCCTTGATCGAATTCACGAGGAGCACGCCGCCGATGGTGGACCCCGGCGCGACCGGTTCCCGCAGGCCGGGCACCCGGACCATCGCGTCGCCCACCGGCGCCCCGGTATCGAGCGTGAGGTCGGCGAAGTCCTGGAGCTTCCTGCCGCGCCGGTCGGAGCTCTTGCTGGCCTTGGAGTGGGCCAGGCTCACGATCGCCACCACCCGGCACCCCCGCTGCTTGAAGCCTTCCGCCATCTCGATCGGCACCCGGTTGCACCCGCTGGAGGAAATGACCAGCGCCGCATCGCCCTTCTTGACCGGGAAATTCCGCAGGATCCGCTCGGCCAGCCCGGAGACGTTCTCCAGGAACATCGCCTGCCGCTGGCCGTTGGCGCCCACGACCGCGTTGTGGAAGGTCAGCGAGAGCTCGACGATCGGGTGCCAGCCGGGGAACGACCCGTACCGGGGCCACATTTCCTCGACCATGATCCGGCTGTGACCAGACCCGAAGACGTGCACCATGCGGTCCCGCCTGATCGAGTCGGCGAACCACCCGGCGGCCTTCCGGATCTTCCCCTCCTGGTCCGCCACCACGTGCAGCAGGTCGTGGCACGCCCCCAGGAAATCCATGGTCGGTGAGGTCGGTTCAGGCCGGCTCATCCGGCGCGCGCCTCGATCCACTCGCGCATCGCTACCGCGATGGCGAACGGGTTGCGGTCCTCGGGCTCGTCCTCCCAGGAATAGTCCCCCGCGTACCCGATCTCCTTGAGCGCCTGCATCACCCCGTCCACGTTCACGCACCCCGTCCCCAGCGCGCAGGTCTCGTGCCCGCCCGCGCGCGTCACGTCCTTTACGTGGACGTGGCGCACCAGCGGCCCCAGGCCCCGGATCGCCGCGGGCGCGTCCACGCCCTGGGTGCCCAGCCAGCCGGTGTCCACCGCCACGCCCACCCACTTGCCCCCGCCGTTCACCTTCGCCTTGATCTCCTCGACGGATTTCTCCGGGTGGTTCTCGTGGTTCGCCAGGATGCCCGTGGATTGGCAGAGGGTCCCCAGCACGTTCGCCGGGGTGTTCCCGATCCCGCCGTCCACGTGCGGGATGCCGAGCCACTGGCAGACGCGGGCCGTCTCGGGCCGCATCCCGCCCGCATACGCGACAGGGGTGAGCCCGTAGTCGGCCAGGATCAACCTCCAGACGCGGGCCTTGTCCTCGGTCAGCACCTCGGGCGAGGCGTGGGCCTCCCAGATCTCGACCGCCTTGAACCCGGTGGCGACGATCTCCTTGCAGATGGCCTTCCATTCCTTCTCGTCGGTGGCCTTCATCGTGGCGTGGTGCTGGTCCATCCAGTTGGCAAGCTTGAACCGGTAGCCGGTGACCCGGCCGACGAGGTTGGCGGTGTTGAACGCGATCTTCACGAGGCCTCCTTCAGGGTCAGGTTCCGGGCGCCGCGCCCCGGGGCAACCGGCGGATCCTCGCGGGATCCGCCGGGCGGCCCGCGTCCGCGCTGGCAATCGCCGCGTAGCAGAGCGCGAGGCTGCGCAGGTTCTCCCGTGCCCCGTTGAGCGGCTCGCGCCGCTCCTCGACCGCGCAGAGCAGCTCCGCCATCGTGCCATGGAAGCCGCCGGGAAACCAGCTCCCCTGCAGGATCGGGGTCGCGGCGCCGCGCCGGGTGTGCAGGGTCACGGCTTGCGACCCCAGGCCGGGCCCGGTGCTGACGATGGAGCCCTTCGTCCCGCCCACGTAGGTATGGTCCTCGGACCCGAACTTCAGGGAGGCGTCGAAGACCAGCGAGGCCTGCCCGCCGGCGAACTCGATGAGCGCCGACGCCAGCAGGGGCGGCCGGGTGGCCTGGCCCGTCGCCCGGGTCCGGATCGCGGTCACCCGCCGGACCCGCCGGGCGCCGATGAGCGACGCGGCGAAGTCGAACCAGTGGATCGCGAAGTCGTAGAGGACCAGGTCGCGAATCTTCTCGAACGGCGTCCCCGCCGTCCACGTGTGGTCCCAGTGCACCTGCGCGTGGACGCTCACCAGCTCGCCGATCGTCCCGGCCCGGACCGCCTGCCGGATCCAGGACAGGTGGGGGGCGAACCGCCCGTTCTGGTTGACCGCGAGCTTGACGCCCCGGCGCGCGGCCAGCGCCACGAGCTTCTCCCCCGTGGCGAGGTCGGTCACGAACGGCTTCTGGCTCAGCACGTGCTTGCGGGCCTCCAGCGCGGCGAAGAGGATCGGCGCGCGGTGCTCCGGATGCGTCGCGACATCCACCACCCCGACGTCGGTGCGGCCCAGCACATGGCGGTAGTCGGTGTAGACGGCGGCGCCCGGATAGAAGGCGTCCCGCCGCGCCCGGGCCCGGGCCTCGTCCACGTCGCACAGCGCCACCACCCGGTACCCCGCGGCGCGGTACGCGGTGAGGTGGGACTGGGTGATCCCCCCGCACCCGATCAGCGCGATGCCGGGCCGGTACCGCCGGGGGTCGCGCGGGAGGGTGCGGAAGGCCGGCGCCGGGAACGTCCGCGCCTTGCGTGCCGCGGCGAGGCTGTAGTTCCGTTTGGCCATCAGGCGACCAGCGGAACGGTCTTCTTGTCGCGCGCGCTGATCACGGCCGTTTCAATAATCTGCTGGCCGATCCGGCAGAGCTTCGGCGAGAGCGGGCCGGTGACCGCCTCGCCCGTGGCCAGGCAGTGGAGGAGGTACTCGATGGGGTTCCGCCGCGGGGCGGCCAGGGTGTCCACCGGCACGGTCTCGCCCTCCGGGTGGGCGGCGGTCTGGACCCGGATCGTCGCCTCGTAGTCATAGGAAGCGATCGTGCCCTTCGTGCCCACCACGACGAACCCGCACTTGGGCTGCGGCTGGTGGGTCCACGGGTCGGTGAACGTCCCCCACCGGGTCTCGAACTTCGAGAGCCCCCGGTCGTACCGGGCCACGGTGACGCTGTGCTCGTCCACCTCGAGCCCGGCGGGCCGGTCCACGGTGCAGGTGACCTCGAGCGGCGCCTTCCCGCCGTGGAACCACGTGCCCAGGGTGACCCCGTACCCCAGGTAGTCCTGGAGTGAGCCGCCGGCCTTGTCCTTCTGGTACCACCAGCTCTTCGACTTCTCCCGGGCCGCCTCCGCCTCGGACACCTCCACCTTGTCGGCGACGTGGCGCATCGGGCCGCGGTTGCCGTCGTAGTAGTGGACCTCGAGGACGTCCCCGATCCGCCCCTCGTCGATCAGCCGCTTGGTCGTCACGTGCGGCGGGTACCAGGCCAGTGGCCAGTTGATCACCATCGTCTTCCCCGTCGCCCCGACCGACCGGATCATCAGGTCGGCGTCCGCCAGCGACGCGGCGAACGGCTTCTCCACGAACAGGTGTGTCCCGTACGGCGCGACGTCCTTCACGTACTGCCCGTGCAGCCCGGTCGCCGGGCACAGGATCACCACGTCGGGCTTGACGGTGTCCAGGCAGACGCGCCAGTCGGTGAACACGCGGTCGGTGGGGATCGAAAATTTCTCGATGGTCCCCTTCATCCGCGCGGGGTCGGCGTCGGCGATGCCCGCGATCTCCGCGTCGGGATGCTCGCTCACCAGCCGCAGCAGGTCGCCCATGTGCATGTGGTCGAAGTTGACCCCGGCGAACTTCCAGCGCTTGGCCATGCGGCGATTATATAGATGGAACGGGGCGTATGCTGGACGCGGAGGCCCCCATGCACGACCTGCCGGCCGAATTCCACGTCCACACCGCGCTCTCGTGGTGCGCCGCCCGGGCGATGACGGTGGACGCGATCGTGGCGGAGGCGGAGCAGGCGGGGCTCGCCGTGATCGGGCTGGCGGACCACCTCT
>CAYNUZ010000216.1:0-4370 GCA_964400385.1 uncultured bacterium
CGGCCACGACCGCCGACCAGGGCACGGCCTCCGCCGCCGCCCCGGCCGCGGGCGTCGAGGTCCCGGCGGCGGCCGCCGGCCTGACGGTGGTCCCGCTGGCCGACATCCCCGAGACCCCGCCGATCTTTACCCCGCTCTACGGGTTCACGTGGTCGGAAGGGCTGAACATGTCGAACGCGGGCAACTTCTTCTTCGGCGCGAACGTGGACACGACGCTGGGCGGCCGCTGGGCGCTGCCGGCCGACCAGGCGGTCTTCGGCGTCTACGAGCTCACCTACGCGGGCCCGGCGCTGCAGGCGCACGAGGGGCGCGAGTTCTCGGAGCGCTCCATCGACCACTCGGTCGCGGTCGGCCACCAGTTCAAGGCGGCGCCCGGCTGGAACGTGCGCAGCCGGCTCTCCTTCCTGAACGAGTTCCGCCGCAGCGGGTCGAACGAGCTGTTCGGGAACGGCCTCTACGACTTCTACACGCCGGGGCTGGGCGTGGACCAGGATTACGAGCTGGCCCCGGGGCTGACGGCCGGGCTGGGGCTGTCGTACGGCCTGGTCTACTTCCCGAATTACACCGACCTGCTGACGGAGTTCCAGCAGGCCAACGTCACCTCGGAAAAGGCGGGCGGCGAGCAGGACTACCAGCAGATCCGGGTCAAGCCGTCGCTGCAGGTGGGCAAGGAGGGGTCGGTGTGGGTCGCGTGGACGATGCAGGCCTACACCAAGGGCAAGGTGCTCGGGGCCAACGGCACGAAGGGCGCGGACAACCAGCGCGACATGAGCGAGGAGCTCGGGGTCACCTGGAAGCTCGCGCTCGTGGGCACGCCCGGCACGGACGGGGCGGTCAGCTCGGACCCGGCGCTGACGGTCCGCGCGAAGCAGTCCAACCAGAACTTCCTCCACTTCAGGTACTTCGGCGACCTGGCGCCCGACTTCATCCACCACAACTACGACTACTGGTCCGTGGACCTCGTGGCGCCGCTGGCGCTCTCGTTCGGCGAGCCGCGGCAGCTCTTCTTCCAGCCCGAGTGGGTCTTCCGCAACTACACATCGCGCCCGCCGCGGACGGCCGCCGGGCTGTACAAGACGGACAAGCACGAGTACGACTCCTCGCTGCTGCTGACGCTGGGGTACCGCAAGCCCATCTACCGGATGGGGACGCTCACCGTCGGCTACATGGCCCAGATCCAGCAATCGAACAACAAGTTCGAGCGGTTCCTGCCGTACAACTACACGGGGCACATGCTGTTCACCTCGGTCAATCTCGCGTTCTGACGACCCGCCCGCCTTCCGTCCCGCTTCCGCCTCCCGTCCGCCGCACCGCCTGACATGAACGCCGACCTGCGGGGCGTTCCGGAGGCGCGCGCCTTCGCCCTGGGCTCCGGCGCCACCGGTTGCGTGCTCGTGCACGGGATCACCAGCACGCCGCACACGATGCGGCCGATGGGCGAGAGCCTCGCGCGCGCGGGGATCGCGGTGCGGGCGCCGCTGCTCGCCGGCCACGGCGTGCGGTGGCAGGACCTCGAACGCACGACCTGGGGCGACTGGTACGGGTCGGTCGAGGCCGCCTACGCCGCCCTGCGGGGCCGCTGCCGGAGGGTGTATGCCGCCGGCCTCTCGCTGGGCGGGGCGCTGGCCCTGCACCTGGCGGCGCACCATCCCGAGCTGGACGGGGTGATCGCCATGAACCCGGTGCTGTACCTCAAGGACTGGCGGCTGCCGTTCCTGCCGCTCTTCCGCCGCGTCCGGCGGTGCCTGCCGGCGATCGCGGGAGACCTCCAGGATCCCCGGGCCCAGAGCGACATCTCGTACGACCGCACGCCGCTGGCCTCGGTCGCCCAGCTCGTGGCCTTCATGCGGCACCTGGAGGACGACCTGCCGCAGGTGCGGTGCCCCGCGCTGGTGCTCGTGTCCGCGCTGGACCACATCGTGCCGCCGGGCAACGGCCCGCACGTCCTGGCCCGGATCGGGTCGCGCCGCCGGCGGCTGGTGACGATGCGGCGGTCCTCCCACGTGATGACGCTCGACTGGGAGCAGGACCGCGTCTTCGCCCTGGCGCGGGCGTTCCTCCGCGCCGGGGGCCGGCGCGCCCGCCGTTTGGTATAATTTCAGCGTTCTTTTTTTTCCGACAATCTTGGCGGGGCAGTAGCTCAGTTGGGAGAGCGCGTCGTTCGCAACGACGAGGTCACCGGTTCGATCCCGGTCTGCTCCATTGACTCTTCAACCGGTCGCTCCGGGATGGGCGCCTCGGCGGCCCGGCGCGGCGGGGAGGCATCATGCTGAATGACGCGGTGCTGCTCCTGAACTCGACGTACGAGCCGCTGAACGTGATCAACGTCAAGCGGGCGCTCCGGCTGCTCCTGACCCACAAGGCCGACCCGGTCGAGGCCGCCGGCCACGCCGTCCATTCCGTGTCCCGGGCCATCCCGATGCCCGTCGTGGTGCGCCTCCAGTACTACGTGAAGCGGCCCAACCAGCGGGTGAAGTTCACGAAGCGCACCGTGCTGGCCCGCGACCACCACGCCTGCCAGTATTGCGGCATCCAGGTGCGCGACCTCACGCTGGACCACGTGGTGCCCCGGGCGCTGGGGGGCGAGACGGTGTGGACGAACGTGGTGGCCGCGTGCAAGAAGTGCAACGGGGCCAAGGGCGGCAGGCTGCTCAAGGACGCCGGGCTCAAGCTCGTGCGGGCGCCCCGCGAGCCGCGGTTCCTGCCGTACCTCCGGCTGGTCCGGAACTCGTACCAGAAGTCCTGGGACAAGTACCTGTTCATGGACGCGGAGAGCCCGTACCTCCTGCGCGGCCCGCTGCCCGGCCACGCCGCGCCCCCGCCCAAGGCTGCCCGGGCGGAACGCCCAGCCCCGCGCAAAGCGCGGGACGGCGAAGCGCCAGTTCTCGCGCGGGCATGATCTTTCCCGTCTGGGACGCGCCGGGAGTCGCGGCGCCGCTCAAATCGCTCCTCGTCTTCCTCTTCGCGATCGGGGGGTACTTCGCGGCCGGGGGCGGCCTCCTCATGGTGCTCCTCGAGCACAAGGCCCACCGCGAGGGCAACCAGCCGCTGCTGTCCTTCCTCCAGGAGTGGAGCCGGTTCTTTCTGCTGATGACCGTGGTGGTCGGGGCCGTGATCGGCGCGGGCATCTGGCTGGTGCTGGGCCTGACCGAGCCCGCGTCGGTGCTCGTCCACGCCCGCGTCCTCGGGTGGGTGTGGGGCGCGGTCTGGTCCCTCACGGTCGTGCAGGTGGCCGCCGCGCTCCTCTACTACTCCGGCTGGGGCGTCACGCCGCCCGGGCACCACCTCGCCACCGCCTGGATCTTCGTCGCGGCCTCGTGGCTGGTCCTGTTCGGGCTCAACGGCATCTTCGCGTTCATGCTCACCCCGGGCACCTGGCTGGCCACCGGCCGGCTGCTGGATGGGTTCTTCAACGACACCTTCAACGCGGGCCTGCTGGTCCACACCGCGCTGGCCTTCGCGCTGGGCGGCCTCTTCACCCTGGTCGGCGCCACGGAGAATGACCCGCCGCGGCTGCGCGGGACCCTGGTGCGCGGTGCGTCGGGGTTCGCCATGGCGGGCGTGGCGCTCCTGCCGGCGGGCATGGGCTGGCAGGCCGCGATCCTGCCCGCCGCCGCGCGCGAGGCCATGCTCGCCCCCGGCAGCCTCTCGCTCGTGGTGTTCTACGGCGGCGTGGCGCTGGCCGTCATCATGCTCCTCTTCATGGCGGCCGGGCCGTTCAACCGGCCGGAGGGGTGCACGCGGTCGTTCGCGCTGCTCCTCCTGCTGCTGGGGTTCGCCCTCGCATTCGCGAGCGAGTGGAACGGCGAGGCCGCGCGGCTCCCGCACGTCATCCCCGGGTACCTCGAGGTCAACGGGACCGAGCCGCGGGACCTGCCGCGGTACCGGGCGGAGGGGTTCCTGCCGTCCACGCGCTGGGGCGGGTGACGGAGAGCCAGCTCTCGTAACGCCGCTAAATTTCCAGGCTTAAAAAAGTTCTCGGCGGCCCGTTCCGCGAGGTCTCCGCGATACACCTTTCCCTCTTTTAGCCGCTTCAGAAGATCTTCTGGAGAAAGATCCACGAGCTCCAGTTCATACGCGCGTTCCAAAAGCGTATCCGGAACCGTCTCTCGTACTACGACGCCGGTGATTTGCGCGACGACGTCATTCAAGCTCTCCCAATGTTGAACATTAAGGGTGGTAAAAACGCCAATGCCCGCGGCCAGGAGCTCATCCACATCCTGCCAGCGCTTGGGATGGCGGGAACCAGGAGCATTCGTATGAGCCAATTCATCCACCAGCATGAGTTCGGGTGTGCGCGCAAGACCCGCATCGATATCGAATTCCTTCAGTTTGACCCCTTCGTATGCGGTTTCGTAGCAGGGCACCCC
>CAYNUZ010000217.1:0-4349 GCA_964400385.1 uncultured bacterium
ATGAAAAACGTGTCCACGGACCGCAGCACGCCAATGCCCGCCAGCCCGCCGGCCACCAGCTCGGGCAGCCCCGGCTCCAGCACCGGGAGCCGCCCCGCACTCAGGGCGGCCGCGGCCGGCGCGTCGTCGGCCAGCCCGGTCACCTCCGCATGGCCCGCGCCCGCCAGGCACGCCGCCGTCACCGTTCCCAGGTGCCACGCCCCGGCCACGAGGACCTTCACGTGCGCTCGTCCATCATCCAGGCGTTGGCCATCAGCCAGTCCACGGTGCGCTCCACCGCCTCCCGGATCCCCAGCGTCGGGGTCCAGCCCAGGGCCCGGACGCGCGCGCAGTCGAGCTGGATGCGCGGGCTGTCGCCCACCCATCCGCGGGCGCCGCCCGTGTAGACCAGCCGCGGCGCGACCCCGAGACGAGCGGTGATCCAGCCGATCGAGTCGTTCACCTCGCAGGTCTCGTCGGTTCCCAGATTGAAGACACCCAGGCCCGGCCCGGGGCGATCCATCACCTGCAGCATGGCGGAGACGCAGTCCTGGACGTACAGGTACGACTTGCGCTGCCGCCCGTCGCCCAGGACCCTCAGCTCGGCGGGGTTCGCCGCCAGGCTGCGACAAAAATCGAAGATATGGCCGTGGCTGTACCGCTCCCCCAGGATCGAGACGAACCGGAAGATCGCGCCGCCCATCCCGAACCCCTCGGCATACGCCTGGATCAGTCCTTCACACGCCAGCTTGGAGGCGCCGTACAGCGAGGTCTGGACGGGAAACGGGGCGTCCTCCGGCGTCGGAAACACGGCGGGCTCGCCGTAGATGGATCCGGTGGACGAAAACCCCAGCCGCCGGATCCCGCAGGCCCGCATCGCCTCGAGCACATTGAAGGTGGCCAGCGTGTTCTGTTCGAGGTCCTTGCGCGGGTGTTCGGTCCCGAACCGCACATCCGCGTTGGCGGCCAGGTGAAACACCGCGTCGCAGCCGCGCATGGCCCGCTCGAGCGCGAACGGATCCAGCGTGTCCCCTTCGACCAGGGTGAACGCGGGGGACGCCTTCGCCCCCCCCAGGAAGCGCGGATGGCCGGTCGCGAAATTGTCGTATCCCACCACACTGTCGCCGCGCGCCAGCAGGCGGTCCACGAGGTGGCTGCCCACGAACCCCGAGGCGCCCGTCACGAAGACCCGCACGTTCAGGCCCCCCCGGCGGCGCGGAGGCGCTCGACCGTTGCCAGCGGGTCGATCACGGTGAGCCGGTACTTCACCAGGGCGCGCATCCAGGTCCAGGGATCCCGCCACATCGAGACCTTCTTGCCCTCGGCGAACGAGCGGGACCGGTAATTCACGGGGATCTCCACCGGGCGGTAGCCCTTGCGGACGAGCTTGAGCAGCAGCTCGAAATCGAAGTCAAACCGGTTGCACTCGAAGGTGAGTCCGTACAGGCAGTCGCGGCGGAACACCTTGAACATCGTCACGGGATCCTGGAGGGCCAGCCCGTAGAGGGCGTAGACCACGGCCGCGAAGAACCAGTGGCCGAGGTTCATCACGAAGGCCTGGACCGGCTGGCCGCCGAAGGAGCGGATCTTCCACGAGCGGCCGCCGTGGCGGGACCCCATCACGAAGGCCTCGCGGCCGGCGAGCAGCGGTTCGAGCAGCGCGTCGTAGTCCTCGAGGTCGTACTCGAGATCGGCATCCTGGATCAGGACGAAGTCCCCGGTCATCGCGGCGAATCCCGCGCGGACCGCATGGCCCTTGCCGCGGGGCCGGTCCTCGAGCACCAGCCGGACCCGGGGATCGGCCGCATACCGCGACACGATCTCGCGCGAGCCGTCGGTGGACCGGCTCTCGACGATCACCACCTCCAGGTCCAGCCGGCCCAGCGGGTGGGCGAGCAGGCGGTCGAGCAGCTCCGCGACCGTGCCGGCCTCGTTGAACACCGGGACGATGACGGAGAGGACCTTGCGCTCCCGCAGCGGCTTGCGCCGGGCGAGGACCACGAAGTCCCGCGCGAGCCCGGGGGCCAGCGCCGTTCCCGGGAGGGCCACGATGTCCCCGAACCCGCACTGGAGGAGCAGGCTCTCGAGCGTGGCCTCGCTGAAGCAGACCAGGGGCGGGGTCGTCCCCTCCCATCCCCCCGGCGCGAGCCGGGACCGCAGGTCGCGGGCCGTGGCCAGGAGCACGCCGTCCGGGGCCAGCCGCTCCCGTGCCCGCAGCAGCGCGGCGCGGGGATCACGGCAGGTTTCCAGGGTCCCCGCCAGGATGGCTGCATCCGCGGGCGGGCCCGCCGGGGCGCCCTCCCGGAGATCGGCCGCCGTCCACCACTCCACCCGTCCCGGCACGACCCCCGTATAGCGTCGCAGGAGGCCGCGCTCCGGCTCCCCGTTCCCCCGCCCGGGGTGCGCGTCCGGCGCCGGCCCGGGCCTCGCGTCAGGCGGCTGGGGGTTGAGCAGCACCAGGCCGCAGTCGTCGCAGCGCACCAACCGGTGCGCCTCCAGCGAGGCCAGGTAGTGCAGGCGGGGTCCGGCGCACACCGGGCAGGCCAGGACCAGCCGACCGGATTCCGCCGCGAGGGACCCGGCCGCCGGGGAGACCGCCTTGCCGCTCATGCGGGGGTGATGCGGGCGGCCAGGTTCGAGGCGAGGGGCCCGGCCAGCAGGCCGCACCCGGTGATCACGGCGCGCCGGCCCGGCGGAACCAGCGCCGCCAGGTCCCCGGCGGACAGCGGATTCAGGTGGTCCTCCTCCGCCCAGTACCGGAGGGGGGTCAGGCGGAGCAGCCGGCGCCCCAGGGCGAGCGGCAGGAACGGCAGGAGCGGGATGCCGGTATGCTGCTCGACCGGGAACCAGCGGTTCGGCACCGCGAGAAACACCGTGTGCGCCACCCGGCACAGCTCCGCGAGGAGCGCGGCCTGCCGGAGCCGGCTGCCCGCGTGTTCGAGGACGGCGTTGCAGTAGGCCAGGTCGAAGGCGCCGTCCCCGAACGGGAGCGCGGCCTGCGGCTCGATCCGGACGAACCGGGCGGCCGGGTACGCGGCCGCGAAGGCCCCGCCATCCCCGATCCCCGCGGCGGTCACGCGGTGCAGCCAGGGATACCGCTGTTCGAGGAGGTTCGCCTCCGGCGAGGTCACATCCAGCGAGACCCCCAGGTCCAGGAGCGACGTCTCCGGCCCGGGGGTGCAGGTGGCCAGGAAGGTGTCATACACGTCCTGCCGCGCCCGCCGGGAGATCCGCGTGACGAACGGCAGGCGGCCGGCGTGGCGGTAGTAGATGGTGTCGTCCACGCGTCAGGCTCCCCTCCCCGGGAGGACGACGGCGGACCGGGACGGCCTGGCGATCATCCCCCTACTATAGGCGGGTCCGTCCCCCCGCTGCGACGCCCCAGGCCGCGAGCACCGCGCCCAGCGCCGCCATCCAGCACGCCGCCGTGAGGCGGCGCGGGCGGTACCCGACCTCCACCCGATAGTCGCCGGGGCCCGGGACGACGAGGCCCTTGAACGCGTGGTTCACCCGGACGATCGCCGCGGGCACGCCGTTCATCCGCGCCGTGAAGTCGCCCTCGGAATACGTCTCCAGCAGGACCACCACGCCGCGGGCGGGTGCGTGGACCACGAACGCGGTCCGGTTGGCGGTGAGCCGCCACCCGTCCGCGGCCACCACCCGGCGACCGGCGAGCGGGCCGTCCAGCGCCGCGAGTCCCGGCTGCACAGCGAGGTCCCCGGGCGCCGCGGATGCGAACGGCCTCCCGTCGCCGTTGCGGATCAGGGCCACGACGGCGTTCGCGGACCCCGCCGCCGCGACGCGATCGGTCCAGAACGCGCGCGGCCAGGCGGTTGCGCTGCGGTACACATCGAGGTCCCGGCGCCCGACGGCCTCCAGCCCCGGAATCCGTGCCGGCCGGGGCCCGCGCGGCATGCCGAGGTAGGTCCGGACATTGAGCGCATCGAGGAACCGGCGGGTCCGCGCCACCGACTCCGGCACCACCTTCGGGCGCCAGCCCCAGTGCAGGTCCAGCCGGCCCGCGACCTCCAGCTCCCGGTACCGCCGGTTCACCAGCGGATCCGGCCCGCAGACCGTCTCGAATCCCCGTTCCGCCGCGTACCCCGGGAAGAGGACGCCGTGCAGCCCGATCGCCCGCCACGGCGCGCCGGCCTCGTCCTGCCGCGCCAGGTCGAGGCCGGGCGAGGGCCGCAGCCGGTCCATGCGCTTCTGCGGGTTCATGACGTACGCGTCGCCGGGCGACCGCGCATACATGCCGAACCGGGCGTGGAGCACGGCGAGCGCGAGCGCCGCACCCGCCACGGCGGCGAGGCGATGGCGGCCCCGGGCGGCCTGCCGCAGCAGCGGGGGCAGGGCGATGACCGCGGCGG
>CAYNUZ010000218.1:0-4337 GCA_964400385.1 uncultured bacterium
CGGTGCTGGCGGGCGCCGCGCCGGCCGCCCGCGCCGCGCCCGAAACCTACGGAGACCGGCTGGGGCTGCCCTTCCCGATCGTGGACGACATCCTGAATGGGGAAGGGGACGCCGCCAGCATGGGCAAGGCCACTGGCTCGGACGCGGCCCGGCGGAAGGCCACCTGGACTTCGGTGCACGGACTCGCGGCCGCGAAAACGCGTGCGGAGTCGCTTTTGGCGGAGGCCCGCGCCGCGCTGGCGCCGCTCGGGGCCGCGGGCAGCCCCCTCGGCGATCTGGCAGAATATGTCCTGAAGAGGAAGTCCTAGATGTCCATTCTGGCCCGCGTCAATCAGCCCGCCGACCTGCTGCGGCTCTCGTTGCCCGAGATGGCGACGCTGGCCGGGGAGATCCGGGCCACCATCCTCAAGACGGTGTCCACGAACCAGGGGCACCTCTCGTCGAACCTCGGCGTGGTCGAACTGACCCTGGCCATGCACTACGTCTTCGAGAGCCCGCGCGACAAGATCCTCTGGGACGTCGGCCACCAGTGCTACGCCCACAAGCTCATCACCGGCCGGCGGGACCAGTTCGGCACCCTGCGGAAGCTGGGCGGGCTGTCCGGGTTCCCCAAGCAGAGCGAGAGCCCGCACGACTGGTTCCACACCGGGCATGCCGGCACGGCCCTGTCCTCGGCGGTGGGGCTGGCCGCGGCGCGCGACCTCAAGGGCGAGGCCTGGAAGGTGGTGGCCGTCGTCGGCGACGGGTCGCTGCCCAACGGCATGTCCATGGAGGCCATCAACCACATCGGGCAGCTCAAGCCCGACCTGATCGCCGTGCTCAACGACAACGAGATGGCGATCTCGAAGACCGTCGGCGCGATGTCCACGTACCTGAGCGGGATCATGACCGGCACCCTCTACAGCCGGCTGCGCGAGCGGACCCAGGAGTTCCTCAAGCGGTTCACCAAGATCGGGCCGCCGATCGCGCAGCTCGCCAAGCACATCGAGGAGGACATCAAGGGGTGGTGGGGCCCGGGCGTCCTGTTCGAGGAGCTGGGGTTCCGGTACCTCGGCCCGTTCGACGGGAACGACCTGCCGGGCATGATCAACGTGTTCAAGCGGGTGCGCGACCTCAAGGGGCCGACGCTGGTCCACGTGGTCACGAAGAAGGGGAAGGGCTATCCCGCCGCGGAGAAGGACTCCATCAAGTACTACGCGCCGTCGAGCTTCGAGGTGGAGACCGGGACGATCCTGCCGGCGAAGTCCAAGCTGCCCTCGTACTCGGACGTCTTCACGGACACCCTGATCCGGCTGGCCGATGCGGACCGCCGGGTGGTGGCGGTGACGCCGGCCATGCTTGAGGGCACCAAGCTGAAGCGGTTCCAGGAGAAGTACCCCGCCCGGATTTTCGACGTCGGGATCGCCGAGGAACACGCGGTGACGTTCGCGGCGGGGATGGCGGCGGTGGGGCTCAAGCCGTTCGTCTCGATGTACTCCACCTTCCTGCAGCGCGCCTACGACCAGGTGATGCACGACGTCTGCCTCCAGAACCTGCCCGTGGTCGTGACGATCGACCGGGCGGGGGTGGTGGGGGACGACGGGCCGACCCACCACGGCGTCTTCGACTACGCCTTTCTGCGCCACCTGCCGAACCTGGTCGTGATGGCGCCGGCCGACGAGAACGAGCTGGCCCGGATGATGGCGACGGCGCTCGCGCTCAACCAGCCCTGCTCGGTGCGGTACCCGCGCGGCGAGGTGACCGGGTGCGCGATCGACACCGTGCTGGAGCCGCTTCCCGTCGGCCGCGGGCGGATGCTGCGCGAAGGCACCGGCGTGGCACTGCTCTCCGCGGGGACCATGCTGGGGTGCGCGCTGGAGGTGGCCGACCGGCTGGCCGCGGAGCCGGGCCTGACGGTGGCCGTAGCCGATGCGCGGTTCGTGAAGCCCCTGGACGAGGCGCTGGTCGTGCGGCTGGCGACCACCTGCGCGAAGCTGGTGGTGCTCGAGGAGCACGTCAAGGCGGGGGGCTTCGGCAGCGCGGTCCTGGAGCTGCTGGCCGCCCGCGGGATCGCGACGCCGGTCCTGCAGGTCGGCCTGCCGGACGCGTTCGTGGAGCACGGCACGCCCCGGCAGCTCAAGGAGCGGTACGGGCTGGCCCCCGATCCGGTGTTCGAGCGCATTCGGCAGTTTGTGCACGAGGGGGCGTCCCGCCCCCGCTGATCCCGCCCCGTGACGGCCGTCACGGAGCCGGCCCGCCCGCCTGCTATCATGTCCGGAATCGGATCTCGGCCGCATTGCCACGAACCGAACAGGAGCCACGGACGCCCATGAAACACATCGCCCGCTTCGCCTTCGCCCTTGCCCTCGCCGCCGGGGCCGCCGCCGCCGCGCCGCCGTCCGGGCCGGAGATCGTGGCCCTGCTGGCCCGGGTCACCGGGATCGTCCGGGTCACCCGGGCCGGGACCGAGGCCGCCGCGCCCGGGGTGGCGGGGATCTCCCTGTACGCGAGCGACCGGATCACCACGCTCAACGGGCGCGCCGAGGTGCAGTTCCCGAACGGCAACATCCTGCGGCTCAAGAGCGATACGGTCCTGACGGTCGTGCCGCCGGAGGAGCCGCAGAAGAAGTCGCTGGCGCGCACCTTCGCGTTCCTCGCCCGCGGCTCCGTGCGCGCGCTCGTGCGCTCCGTGCGGCCGGACGAGGGCTTCTCCATCCGGTCGGCGAACGCGATCGCCTCGGTGAAGGGAACGGACCTGCTGTTCGACGGCTCCAGCGTGCAGGTGCGGGACGAGGGCGACAGCGCCCAGCACCAGGTGGACCTCTCCGACCCGGACGGGCTGCACCACCTGCTGGTGGGCGAGGGGATGGAGGGCGGGTTCGATGCGGGCGGCGCGCCGATCGAGCCGCATGCCGCCGACCCCGGGGCGTTCGACCGGTTCGACCTCGACAACGCCGGGAACAACTCCACCGGCGGGGCGAACGGCGGCGGGTCCACCACGGGTGAAGGCACGCAGGGCGGCCAGGGCGGCGGTACCACGGCGGGGAGCGGGGACACGGGCGGCGACGAGTCGGAGGCGCTGCGCGCCGACGCGGAGGCCTTCGAATCGTCCGACGACCTGGGCGACATGGCGGACCGGGACGAGCACCAGGGCGACAAGGCCTCGGGCTCGGTCCTCTACGACCGGCACGGGTACGCCTATGTCATGGAAAACCGCGTCTTCCTCGAGAATGCGCACACGATCAAGTACGTGGACCAGGCGACGCGGAGCGACGGCGACAACCTCGGGACGACCACCCTCGAGAGCCGCCTGATGTTCAACGTGGACCTCGATCCGGACCACTTCGAGGACCAGCGCCGCGGCGTGGCCGCGACGTTCCGCGACCCGTCCGTCTTCCCGCCGCTGTACCTGACGGAGGAGGACTGGCAGGTCACCAACCCGGCGAACGACACGGTCAAGGTCCAGAACCTGCTCGACACGCCCCAGCCCGTGGACGCGGCCTACTATCCCCGGAATCCGCTTAGCTACGACACTGCTTCCCACACCTGGAGCTATTCCCCCTCGGATCCCACCCAGGTGGGCTGGGCGCAGGGGTTCGAGTACCGCCGCTGGGTCGGCTCGGCCGACGCGCCGGCGCTCAAGGAACACTTCAAGATCTCCTTCCTGGGCGACGTGGCCGAGGGCTGGTACGCCGGCGTGACGCCGCCGGACACGTACCCGGCGACGGTGGACGGCTTCCCGTGCCAGTCTTCGGGGCAGACGCAGTGGGCCTCGCAGGCGCAGTCGCCGACCTGGGACGGGATGTACGGGTACGACACGGGCATGGTCGGCTACGACAACGGGAACCTGTACGACTATTACGAGGGTGCGCCGGTCTTCAACAACCCGTACTTCGGTTCCGGGACCCGGACGACGACGTCGCTCGGGGCGTTCAGCGTGCGGGAGGACGTCACGTACGGCGACCGGTCCACCTTCTCGATGGTGCGGCGGCTGATCACCCCGGAGGGCGAGGAGCGCGACCCGTTCTCGCTCGCGGAGTTCCCCACCGAGGATGCCGTCCATGCCGCGACCGAGCCCCTGAACTACGAGGTCGAGTTCGGCGCGGACGAGTTCCACGGCCGGATGATCGACATCATCGCCCCGACCCAGTTCTGGGACGATGCGGTGCCGCACGGCATCGACAGCAACGGGCATGACCATCCGCTCGATCCCGCGTACATCGGGTAGCCGGGCCATGCTCAGCCGCGCCTCCTCCGCCCGGATCGCCGTTGCGTTGGCCCTCACCGCGGGGGGCGCGTGGGCCGCCGACCCGGCGGCCCCCAAGGCCGCCGCGAAGCCGGCGACGGTGTCCGCGACG
>CAYNUZ010000219.1:0-4332 GCA_964400385.1 uncultured bacterium
GCGGCCGGGGCCGGGGCGTCCGGGGACTGGCCGCACCCGGCGAGCAGCGCCGCCGCCAGCAGGAGGAACCCGGCGCGCCTCATGCCGTCCGGAACTCCGCCCACTCCGGCTCGTTCCCGAAAATCCACTCGTAATACTCGCGGGCCGCGAGCTCCGAGCCCGCCTCGCGGTCCACCACCACGGTGCAGTGCGGATGGAGCTGGATCGCCGAGGCGGAGATCATCGAGGTGACGGGGCCCTCGACCGCCTTCGCGATGATCCCCGCCTTCGACCGGCCCGTGGCCAGGAGGAACAGCCGCCGGCAGGCCAGGATCGTGCCGACGCCCATGGTCAGGGCGCGCCGGGGCATCGCGGCGATGTCCCCGAAATACCGCGCGTTCTGCGCCAGCGTCGCGGGCGCCAGGCTCTTGTCCCGGGTCCGGGACTGCAGCGCGGAGAGCGGTTCGTTGAACCCGATGTGGCCGTCCTGCCCGATCCCCAGCAGCTGGAGCTTGATGCCGCCGCAATGCTCGATCAGCTCCTCGTACCGCCGGCACTCGGCCGCCAGGTCGGGCGCGGTGCCGTCCAGCAGGTGCGTGTTGCGGCGGTCAATGTTGATGTGGCGGAAGAGGTGCTCCTGCATGTAGGCGTGATAGGAGTGGGGATCGTCCGGCTTGAGGCCCACGTATTCGTCGAGATTGAAGGTGCGCACGAGGGAGAAATCCAGGCCCTCCTCCTTGTGCTTCTTCACGAGGAGCTGGTAGAGGCGCTCCATGGTGGAGCCGGTGGCAAGCCCCAGGACGGTGTCCGGATGGGCCCGGACCTCCTTCTCGACCGCGCGCGCCACCACCCGGGTTGCTTCCTCGGGCGCGGGGCGGATGATCACCTGCATCGCCTGATTCTACCGCCGGGGCGCGCCCCCGCGGTTATCGATGCGGCTTGGGGGCCACCTGGAACTTGCGCTTGGGGAAGAGCCGCCGACTGGGCTCGAAGTCGAACGAGTCGCCCTCGTTCCGCGGCGGAGTGGAGGCGTACATCGTGGCCTGCGCGACTCCCGGTCCGGGATTCTTCGCGGCGTGGTACTCGTACCCGGGGATCAGGAGCAGGGGATCACCCTCCCTGATCCGGCCGCGCCAGAGCTTCCCGGACTTCACGTCCTGGAGCACGAGATCCAGGCGCCCCTTGCGCATCTCGACGGCCACGGCGTGCCGCTTGTGCCAGTGGTCCCCGGCCACCGCCCCCGGCTGGATCGTGTTGTGATACACGTGCCGGATACGGGCGCCCAGCTTGCGCTCGACCAGCCCCAGGTCGATGAATTCAATACGCCGCCCGGGCTTGGCAGGGTCCACGAGCACGGCGGGCTTCAGGCGCTGCATGGCCGATATTGTACAGGGCCGGGTTGATTCGCCCCGGCCGCTGCCCTAGAATCCACCCAGTGCGAACCCATCCGACCCCGGAGGTGACGAATGCTTGACCCCATCGTGTTCTGCAACCAGGAAGGCGTGGACGCGGAGCAGTACATCATCGCGACGTATCTGATGACGATGCCCACCAAGAACATGATGGAAGTGGTCCAGGCCATCGCCTACGAGCAGTCCACCGGGACCTGGACCCACGTGCCCGACGATACGCCCGACGTCCGGGAGCTGGCGGTCGCCCGCGTCCTGGGCGTCTACGAGATCCCCAACTACGAGGACAAGCTGCCGGACGGGATCACGGACCGGGACTTCATCGTCCACATCGGCTTTCCCGCCCACAACATCAACAAGCAGTTCCCGCAGATGCTGACCGCCGTGCTCGGCAACATCTCGATGTCGGGCAAGCTCAAGGTGCTCGACATCCGGATGCCCGCACACTACGTCCACGCCTTCCCCGGCCCGCAGTTCGGCGTGGAGGGCACGCGCAAGCTGCTGGGGATCACGGACGGGCGGCCGCCGATCTGCGCGATGTTCAAGCCCTGCACGGGCGCGTCGGTGGAGACGCTCGCCAAGATGATGTACGAGCTGGGGATGGGCGGGGTGGACGTCGTGAAGGACGACGAGCTGCTGGCCGACCCCCCGTACTGCACGTTCGAGCACCGGCTGACCGGGATCATGAAGGTCGTGAAGGAAGTGGAACGGGAGCGGGGCCGGAAGCTCCTCTACGCCATCAACGTGACGGATGCCCCGAAGAAGCAGGAGCAGAAGATCGCGTGGGCGCTCCAGAACGGCGCGAACTGCCTCATGTTCAACGTGGCCACGATCGGCTGGGGCAATTTCGCCGAGGCGGTGGAGCAGATCGGCGGGCGAGTCCCGGTGCTCGCGCACCCGGATTTCGCCGGCGCGATCTTCGGCTCCCCCCACTACGGGATGTCCTCCTCGCTGGTCCTCGGCAAGTTCATGCGCATGGCCGGCGCGGACTTCGTGGTCTGCCCGAGCGCGTACGGAAAGGTGCCGCAGGTGCCCGAGAAGGTCCTGCAGCTCGCCGTCGCGCTGCGCGGCTCGTTCCACGACGTCAAGCCGGTCCTCCCGGCCCCCTCGGCCGGCATGCACCCCGGCCAGGTGCAGCAGCTCCTGAACGATTTCGGGCCGGACACCATGGTCGCGGCCGGCGGCGGGTACCACGGACACCCGGGCGGCACGCGCGCCGGCGTCAAGGCCTTCCTCCAGGCCGTCGAGGCGTGGATGAAGAAGGAGCCGGTCGAGGCGTTCGCCGAGAAGCACACCGAGCTCAAGGCCGCCATCGGCAAGTGGGGCGTCTACAGCGAGGGGCATCCGACCCACTACGCGCTGACCTCCGTCTGACCGGGCGCGGCGCGGGAGCCTCCTCCCGCGCCGCCCTCCGGCGGCGGCCGGGCCTATGATGGGGGCACCGTGTTTTCCGCCCTCCGTTCCCGCAACTACCGGCTGTTCTTCATCGGGCAGGGGACGTCCCTCGTCGGCACCTGGATGCAGGGCGTCGGGTCGGCCTGGCTGGTCTTCCGGCTGACCCATTCCCCGTTCCTGCTGGGGGTGGCCGGGTTCGCGGACCAGGTGCCCCACGCGGTGATCGCCCCGTTCACGGGCGTCCTGATCGACCGGTGGAACCGGCACCGCGTCCTGGTCATCACGCAGTCGCTGGCCATGGTCCAGGCGCTGGCGCTCGCCGTGCTGGCGCTGGCCGGCGTGGCCACCGTCTGGGAGGTGATCGCGCTCAACGTGGTGCTGGGCCTGGTCAATGCGTTCGACCTGCCGGCCCGGCAGGCGTTCAACGTGGAGATGGTGGACCGGCGGGAGGACCTCCCGAACGCGATCGCGCTCAACTCCTCGCTCGTGAACGGCGCCCGGCTGGTGGGTCCCGCCGCCGCCGGGCTCCTGATCGGGGCGTTCGGCGAGGGCGCATGTTTCGCCGCCAATGCCGCCTCCTTCCTCGTGATCCTCCTCTGCCTGAAGGCGATGCGGCTGCGCGCGCCCGGCCGGCCGGCCCGGACGCGGGAGGGCGGCCTGTGGGCCCGGTTTGCGGCCGGTCTCCGCTATGTCCGCGCCCACGCCCCGATCCGCGCCGTCCTCCTGCTCATGGGGTTCACGGGGCTGGTGGGGCTGGCCTTTTCCACCCTCCTGCCGGTCGTGGCCCGCGACGTGCTGGGGGGCGGGCCGCACACGTTCGGCTTCCTCACCTCGGCCTCGGGGATCGGCTCGCTGGCCGGGGCCCTCACGATCGCCCGGCGCCGCGGCGTGCTGGGCCTGGGCGGGGTCATCGCCGCGTCGCTCGCCGTGTTCGGGGCCGGCGTGGTGGGGCTGGCGCTCTCCCGGGTGTTCTGGCTGTCCCTGCTCGCGCTCACGGTGGCGGGGTTCGGCGCGATCCGCATGATCGCCTCCTGCAACACCCTGGTCCAGACCCTCGTGGACGACGACAAGCGCGGCCGCGTGATGAGCCTCTACGCGCTGGCCTTCCTGGGCACCGCGCCGTTCGGCAGCCTCCTCATGGGGGCGATGGCCCACCGGCTTGGCGCGCCGTTCACGCTCGCGATTTCGGGCTCCGTGCTGCTGCTGACCGCGGCCGCCTTCGCCCGCCGGATCCCCGCCCTGTCCACCGCGGCCATCCCGCACTACCGGCGGCGGGGGCTGCTGCCGCGGACCGGGTCGCCCGCGCCCGGGTTCTTCTGATCAGGCCGTCGCGGCGTCCAGCAGGACCGCGACGTCGCTGACCTCCGTCGCCGCGCCGTTGGCGCGCATCCCGTCGGCCAGCATGGTGGCGCAGAACGGGCAGCCGACCGCGGCCACCGTCGCCCCCGTCCCCGCCAGCTCCGCCGCCCGCTCGGTATTCACCCGCTGCGCGCCGTGCTCCTCCATGAACATGCGGCCGCCGCCGGCGCCGCAGCACAGGCCGTTGCGC
>CAYNUZ010000220.1:0-4324 GCA_964400385.1 uncultured bacterium
CCGGGGCCGTGGGGTGGCGCTCCCGGGGCACCGGGGGACGGCCGCGGCGGGGTTCGACCATTTTGGCGGGCCGGGGCGGGGCGCCTGACGGTGGGCGCGCACGTCGCGTTGCTGCGCGGCGTCAATGTCGGGGGCAAAAACCGGCTGCCGATGCAGGACCTGGTCGTGATGTTGGAGGCCGCCGGGTGCCACAACATCCGGACGTACATCCAGAGCGGCAATGCCCTGTTTGAGGCGGCGGATCCGGTCGCGCGGCGGGTGCCTGCGGTCGTGGGCAAGGCCTTGGCGAAGCGGCTGAAGAACGACATCCCGGTGGTGGTGCGCACCGCGGCGGAGCTGGCCCGGGTGGCGAAGGCCAACCCCTTCCAGCGGGCCGGGGTCAACCCCGATGCACTGCACGTGGGGTTTCTGGCCGATGCGCCGGGCGCCGCTGCGGTGGCGAAGCTCGACCCCCGGCGGTCGCCGCCGGACCGGTTCCTAGTGGTCGGCCGGGAGATCTACCTGCACTGTCCCAACGGGATGGCCAGGACAAAGCTGACGAACGCCTGGTTCGACGCCGGGCTCAAGACCGTGAGCACGATGCGGAATTGGCGGACGGTCCTCGCCCTGCTGGCGATGGCGCAGGGAAAGGAGCCGGAACCGGCGGCGCGCAAGCAGGGTTGACCGCGGGGACTGGATGATGAAGGCAGACAGCAACGACGGGAGGGACTCATGAAGATCGGGATCCTGGGGACGGGGATGGTGGGCGAGACGATCGGAACGAAGCTGGCGGCGCTGGGGCACGAGGTGGTGATGGGCTCCCGCACGGCGGCGAACGAGAAGGCGGTCGCGTGGGCGAAGACGGCGGGGCCCAGGGCCAGGCCGGGGACCTTCGCGGACGCGGCGGCGCACGGGGAGATCGTCTTCAACTGCACCGGCGGGATGGTCTCGCTGGACGCCCTGAAGCTGGCCGGGGCCGCGAACCTCAAGGGGAAGGTCCTTGTCGACGTGGCCAACCCGCTCGACTTTTCGAAGGGGATGCCGCCGTCGCTCTCGGTCTGCAACACCGATTCGCTGGGCGAACAGATCCAGCGGGCCTTTCCCGAGGCCAGGGTCGTGAAGGCCCTCAACACGCTCAACTGCGAACTGATGGTCAACCCGGCGAAGCTCCCGGGGGAGCATGACCTTTTCATCTGTGGGAATGACGCCGGCGCCAAGGCGGCGGTGGTGAAGCTGCTCAAGGAAGGGTTCGGCTGGAAGCACGTCCTGGACCTGGGCGATATCACCGCCGCGCGCGGCACGGAGATGATCCTGCCGATCTGGCTGCGCATCATGGGCGCCGTCGGCGGCCCGAACTTCAACTTCCATATCGCGCGGTAATCGTCCGCCCCGGGCCGGCAGGCACCGCTTATAGTGGTTGCGTGAAACGCCGCGCCTTCTGCGTCGCCGCCGCCCAGATGCGGGTGCGGCCGACGATGGAGGCCGCCGCGGACGCCGTCGTCGCCATGATCCGGCGGGCGGCCCGGCGCAAGGCCCAATTCCTCCTGACGCCCGAGATGATCCTCACCGGATACCACGGGGCGTTCGACCAGCGGCGGCGGGACGCGCTGATCGCGGACCGCATCGCCCCGGCGTGCCGTGCGGCGCGCCTGTGCCTGATCCTCGGCGGCGGCTCGTACCGCGACGTCCACGGCCGGCGGTCGCGGCGGCCGTTCATCCAGGCCACCGTCATCGGGCCCGACGGCGTCATCCGGGGCGCGTACAGCAAGACGGTCCCGACCGGCGGCGACCTCTCGTGGTGCGCGGCGGGGCGGCTGGCGGACCTCCGCCCCTTCACCGTGGCCGGCCTCACGTTCGGGATCACGATCTGCAACGACTACTGGTGCACGCCCGGGTTCACGACCCGGCCGGACCCGCACCTCGCCGCCCGGTGGGCGAAGGCGGGGGCCCGGGTGATCTTCCAGCTCATCAACAGCGGCCACGGGAGGTCGTACCTGGACTTCCACACGACGCGGCTGGAGGAGCGGGCGGAGCTGGCGGGCGTGTGGGTCGTCTCGGCCAACGCCGTTTCGCAACCGGGGCAGCCGGTCAACGCCCCGTCAGGGATCCTGGGTGCCGACGGCCGGTGGCGGGCCCGGGCGCCGCTGGTCGGCGAGCGGCTGGTGGTGGGCCGGGTGGCCGCATGAGGAACCCGGCGGCCTGTCTCGCGCTAGACTGGCTGGCATGAAACGGCTGCTGTTGGTCGGGGGGGGCACGTGGCACGACTTCCCGGGCGTGGCGGCCACGCTCACGGCGGCGCTCGCGCCGGTCGCGGCCGTCACCTACACGGAGGACGTGGGCCGGCTCTCGCGCAAGGGGCTCGAGGGGTTCGACGCGCTGGGGATCTACACGTGCCTGGCGGTCGGGGACGACGCGCTGACCGACAAGTCCCGCGCCGCGCTGCCCGCGCATGCGCAGGAGGCGGTCGAGGAGTTCGTGGATGCCGGGAAGGCGTTCCTGCCGCTGCACAGCGTGATCTGCAGCTTCCCGGCCTGGCGCGGGCTGGCGGAGATGCTGGGGCTCACCTGGGACTGGGGGGTGGCCGGCCACGACCCGCAGGAGACGTTCACGGCGCGATGGTGCAAGGCGCATCCGCTGTGGCAGGGCGCGGACGACATCACCCTGTTCGACGAGAAGTACCACGCGCTGCGCCAGCTCCGGCCGGTGGACGTCCTGTACGAGTCCGAGTGGCAGGGCCGCGCCCAGCCGCTCGGGTGGACCACTACCTTCGGCCGCGGCCGGGTCGTGTACTCGGCGCTGGGCCACACGCCCGAGGCCATGGGCCACCCGGTGCACGCGGCGCTCCTCCGGCGCGGGCTGGCGTGGGCCCTGGAAGGCCCGGGCGGGCGTGCGGGCCGTTGATACAATCCGGGGGACGTGCCTGACCTGAGCGTCGGATTCCTCGCCACCATTGATGCGTGGCGCCAGCGGGTCCGGCCGGACACCGCGTTCTCCGGAGCCACCCCCGCCGCCTTCCGCCGGTGGCGGCGCGCCTTTGCCCCCCACTACCGCCGCATGATCGGACCCTTTCCCGCCCGCGTCCCCGCCCGGGTGCGCGTGACCCACCGGGTCAAGTGCGCCGGGTACACCCGCGAGCGGATCGTCTACCGGTCGGCGCCGCACGTGCTCGTGCCCGCGTACCGGCTCATCCCGGACGGGATCGCGCGGGGGGAGCGGCGGCCGGGCCTCCTGGCCGCGCACGGGCACGGGAACGGCAAGGCGGACATCACCGGCACCCGGCCCCCCGTGCCCTCCCCGTACGGCAGGGACTTCGTGAAGAACCACAACTACGAGTACGCGCTCCATGCGGTCCGGCACGGGTACGTCGTAATCGCGCCGGACTGGATCCCGTTCGGCGAGCGGGCGCTCCCGCCGGACTACGTCCGGGCGGGGCGGGACGCGTGCGACGTGGCGCTCATGGGCTCGTCGTATTTCGGGGTCTCGATCCTCGCGCAGAACGTCTGGGACGGGATGCGCGCGGTGGACCTGCTGGCAGCCGATCCGCGGGTGGACGCGACACGGCTGGGCGTGATCGGGCTGTCGTACGGCGGCACGATGACCTCGCACCTGCTGGTGAACGATCCTCGCCTGAAGGCTGGCGTGGTCTCCGGGTACCTCTCGACGGTGCGCGAGGACGCGACCAGCCGGGTGCGGACGATGAACACGTGCGGGGCGCAGCACCTGCCCGGCCTGCTCCTGCACGGGGACCTGCCCGAGGTCCTCGGGCTGGCGGCCCCCAAGCCGATGCTGTGCGAGATGGCGACCCACGAGGACTGCTTCTTCTTCCCCGACATGCGGCGGGCCTACGCCCGGCTGGGGAGGATCTACCGGGCGGCGGGCGCGGCGGACCGGCTGGCCGCCGACATCTTTCCCGGCAAGCATATGTGGAGCGGCCGCAAGGCCTGGGAGTTCCTGGCGCGCTGGCTGTGAAGGAGGAGGCGTCCGCGGGGGACCAGCTCCCGCTGCCCGGGCTGTCCGTCCCCTACGAGCTGCGCGAGCACCGGTTCACCGGCCGCATCTCGGTCCACGTCAAGCCGGGCGGGCACGTCGTGGTGTCGGCCGGCCGGCGGGTCTCACGGCGGCGGCTCGACGAGTTCCTGCGGGCGCAGGCGGGGTGGATCGAGCGGACCCGCCGCCGCATGGAGGAGTACGGGAAGACCTTCGCCCCGTTCCCGTACGCGGACGGCGACATGCTCACGCTCCCGGAAGGGACGTTCCGGCTGGCGGTGACCGGGCGCAAGCGCGGCGTCCCGCCGTGCCGGATCGAGGGGGACGGCCTCGTGGCCGCCGTGCGCGATCCCGCCGC
>CAYNUZ010000221.1:0-4310 GCA_964400385.1 uncultured bacterium
CGTGGCTGCCGCTGCGCCCAGCGGGCGGCCGGTGGCTGGCCGCTCTGCGGCGTTGGGAGGCCGTGCTCCTCGCCCTGGCCGGCGCGTGCGCGGCCCTTGCGGCCGCCCTGCTCTACCTCGTCCTGTACTGAACCCGCGCCCGGGCCGTCAGATCAGCCAGGTCAGGGCCAGCCGCAGGCTGGACCGCTTCCGGTCAATCGTGACGGGGGGGGCCGGCTTGGGCTCCTGCGACAGCCCGTGGATGAAGATGCCGCCGTCCACCGCGAGGGACTCCCCCTTGTACCCGATGCCCAGGGCGAAGATCGTGTCCTTGTACTTCGGGTTCGCGGGATCCGAGCCGGAGGGGGGCTGGCTGGGATCGTTGCTGTCGCTGGCCTGGCTGTTCAGCACCAGGCCGATCCGGGTGGCCAGCCCCGCCGTCGGCCAGTACTCGGCCCCGAGGCGCACGTCCGAGGAGGCCACTTTCGTGACCTGGTCAGGCGACCCGCCCAGCTTGTCCACCACGGTCTGCGTGTCCCGGGTCACGTCGAATCCCAGGCCGGCGACGAACCCGCCCGCGGCCTGGTAGGCGGCCCCCAGGGCGAACGTGGTCGGGGTGGTGGTGGTCGTGGACCGCACCGAAGTGTCGGTCGGGAAGTTCAGCGCGTCCAGGCTGTCCGGCGCGCCGCGCAGCGCCGCGGCCAGCCGGATGAAGGCGTCCCCCGCGACCGGGATCCGGTACCGTCCCGAGAGGTCGTACCGGGTGCGCCCGTAGGCGGTTACCTTCGCGACATCCGTCTTGGTCCCCCCGCCGGGCACGACGGAGGCGTCGGTCACCTGCTTCTCCTCGGTCTCCGCCCGGGTGAAATCCAGCGCGAACCGGGCCTCCAGGTTCTCGCCGCGGTTCAGCACCGCCTGGACGCCGAGCACCGAGCCCTTGGGGGTCAGGTCGATCGTCTGCTTGAGCCCGGCGTCCGTCTCGATCTTCCGCTCGAATTTGAGCCCGCCGAAACTGCCCGACCCGGCCGAGGGCGCGCCCGGCACGAGGACATCCAGGGGATTCGGCGCGTCGTTATACGGCTGGAGGTTTGCCCCCAGGTCCACCTGCCCGCCCTCGACGGGCAGCCGGAAGCCCGCCCCCACGTTGTAGTCGAACAGGGTGTAGGTCGATGTGTCGGACTTGATCCCGGTCGTCTTCGGCGAGGTCACGGAGCCGACCAGCGGCCGGATCAGGGCCCCGAGCACGAGCTGGTCCGTCAGCTTGCGCGTGTACTGGACCAGGAAGCGGGTGTCGGCCGCGGAGGTCACCTGGTCGCCCTGCGGCAGGGCGGGAACCGAGGAGACCGTCGAGCGCGCGCCGGTGTGGCCGATCGCCGCCCGGACCACGTCCGCATCGGTGATCCACCAGGTGAGGCCCTCGTACCGGCCGCCCGGCGACTCCAGGGACGTGACCCGCGAGGCGCGGGTCGTCTTGAGCGCGCCGCTGTCGGTGACGTCCGTGGCGTTCGAGATGTCCAGCGCCTCGTCCAGCCGGTTCGCCCGCGGCAGCAGCCCGAGCCCCGCCGCGTTGCCCGTCGTGAAGAGGTTGAGCGCGCCCGCCGCGTCGGACACCGCCCACTCCACCCCGCCGAGGGAAGCCGTCCGGACCTCCGTCGCCCCCGCCACCGCCGCCCAGGCCGCCGCGGCCACCGCCCATCCCGCCACCGTCCGCTTCATCGCGCCTCCTTGCGCCGGCGCCGCCGGCGTGCCGCCCCGATCCCGTCCGCCTTCCAGTGTAGGACCGGCTGCGCGGACGGGCAACCGGGCCCCCGCTGCGGACCGGCGGCACGTCAGAACCGGAGGTCCACCCCGAAATAGTACGCATGGGGCAGCTGGCGGATGCGCCGGTTGTCCCCGAAGTTCGTGCTGTAGACCACCGCGGCCAGGTTCTGGTGGTTGTAGGCGTTGAGCAGCTCCACGTACGGGGCCAGCGACCAGCCGCTCGCCCTGTACAGGTACTCGGCGCGCACGTCCAGCCGGTGGTAGGCGGGCAGGCGGGCGGAGTTGACCGCGCCGAACTCGGGGACGGTCTCGCCGGCCGCGTCGCGATGCACGCCGGTCACCGGCGTGAACGGCGTGCCCGAGGCCAGCCGCCACCGCGCCGAGACCGTCCAGTCCGGCGTGAGCAGCGCGCGCCCCACGAGGCTCACCGCGTGCGGGATGTCGTAGTCCGACGGGCGCAGGGCCAGTCCCGGCCGGTCCCGGCGGCGCGTGATCCCCCACGCATACCCGGCCCAGCCCGCCACCCGCTCGCTGAAGTTGCGGCGAACCAGGACGTCGGCGCCGCGGGCCCACCCGGACCCCGCGTTCGCGTAGTTGGTCGCCGGATCGGGGGTGACCAGGCGGAGGAACTCCTTGTCGTAGCCCTCGACCGTCGTCAACCACGGCCCGCGCTCCCATTCCAGCCCGGCCAGCGCGTGCCAGGCGCGGCTGGGTTCCAGCCGGGGGTTGCCCCACACGCGCATCAGCTCCAGCGCCTGCGGGGACTGGAGGTAGAGGCCGCCGGAGCCCAGGAGCCGCACGCCGGGCGCGAGCGTCAGCCGGCCCGAGGCGCGCGGACTCGGGACGACGGTCCCGGTCAGGCGGTACCAGTCCAGGCGCGCGCCCGCCTCCAGGCTCGCCCCGGGTACCGGCTCGCACCGGTCCGAGGCCCAGCCGGCCGCGCGGCCACCCGTGCTGTGCTGGGTCGTGCGAATCTTGGACAGCGAGGTAAACGCGTAGGTCCCCTGGCCCTCCGTCGGCAGGCGGGCGAAGTAGGCGTCGAGCTTGTACAGGTCCGCCGCGCCCTCCAGGCCCGCACGCACCTCGTGGCTCCCCGTCCGCCAGCGCGCCGCCTGCCGCAGGAAGGCTTCCTCCGGGTGCTGGTCGAAGAAGTACCCCTGGCCGAGGTCCACGGCGTTGCGGGTGAGGTTCCCGCCCGCGCTCAGGGTGGCCTCCCCCGCCGCCAGCCGGTGGCTCCAGGTCGCCGCGCCCACATGGTAGGCGTGGTGCCAGGAGAACTCCCCGGTCAGCGTGGGATCCGCGGCGCTGCGCACCTCGGCGATGGCCTCGTCCTCCGCCCCGAACGACTCCAGCCGGAGCGTGTCCGCATCGCCGAGCGTCCGGGTCCAGGTCACCAGGTAGTCGTCGTACCGCGGCACGGCGACATCGGTGACCCGCCGGGGCAGGACGAAGTCGAAGTAGCCGCGACGCAGGCTGACCAGCGCCCCGCCGCCGGCGAGCGGCACCGGCGCCTCCACCGTCAGCGCCGAGGCGATCAGGCTGATCCCGACGGACCCCGTCAGCCGGTCGGCCTGGACCCGCCGGGTCTCCAGGTCGAAGATCCCCCCCATGCGGTCGCCGAACCGCGCGGGAAATCCCCCCGTGTAGAACTCGAGCGACTCGATGGCGTCCGCCTGGAACGTGCTGGCCACTCCCTGGTAGTGGTACGGGTAGCCGGCGGGGATGCCGTCGGCATAGATGGCGTTGTCGTTCGGCCCGCCGCCCCGCACGTACAGGTTGCTGTCGGCGTCCGAGGAGGGGGACACGCCGGGCAGCGCCGTTACGGCCCGGAGCGGATCGCCGCCGGTTCCCGGAACCGCGCGGATCTCGGACCGCGCCAGCGCCCGGCGGCCCGCCTCGCGCGGGGCGGGGGCGACCACGTCCACCTCCTGCACGGCCCCGAAATCCGGCGGCAGGTCGAAGACCCGCGCCTCGGATGACCGGGTGAGGGTGACCCGCTCGCGGAGGATCCGGTATCCCCAGGCGGCGATCCGGACCTCCAGCGTTCCCGCGGGGAGCGAATCCAGGACGAAGAGGCCCGCCCGGTCCGTGACCGCGGCCGCCGGCCCGTCCCCCGCCGTGACCTCCGCCCCGGCCACCGGCCGGCGCGACCCGAGCTCGCGCACGGTGCCGGAGAGGCGGACGTCCCCGTCCGCGACGGCCCGCGCGGCCAGCAGCACCCCGAGCAGCGCGAGGCGCCGGGCCCGGGGCCGGGCGACCATCAGCGCTCGAGCTGGAAGCGCATCGGAAGCCGGATCTTCACTGCCACCGGCCGGCCGTGCATGACGGCGGGGGTAAATTCGAGCTCGCGGCAGGCCTGCAGCGCCGCCTCCCCGAATTCCGGCGGGTCGGCGCGGACGACCGTCGCCCGCGCGATCCGCCCGCGGGAGGACACGACCACCTCCAGCGTGACCACGCCCTCGACGCCGCGCGCGCGGGCCGGGGGCGGGTAGTACCGCGCGAGCTTCTCGCGAAGCTGGGACCGGTCGCGCAGCTCCGGGAGCGCGGAGACCTCGCGCAGAGGGGCCGCC
>CAYNUZ010000222.1:0-4285 GCA_964400385.1 uncultured bacterium
CGGCGGCGACCGGGGCCTGGGCCGACCCGGCCATCCCCGCGAGCAGCGCGACCCCGGTGAGGACCGCGGCCAGCCGGTGCAGCCCGGCCGAGGCCAGCCTGGACGGGTGCTCGCGGCGGGACTCCAGGACCATGATCGCGAACATGAAGAGCACCATCACCGCGCCCGCGTACACGATCACCTGGATCGCGGCAATGAACCACGCGCCCTGCCCGGCGTAGATCCCGGCCAGCGCGAGCAGGACGACGATCAGCGCCAGCGCGCTGTGCAGGACGTCGGTCAGGGCGACCACCAGGACCGCCGCGAGGGCGGCCAGCGCCGCGCAGGCGAGCGTGAGGCCGTCTACCACCGGAAGGCGCCCCGCCGCAGGAGGTACCAGTACCCCAGCAGCAGCATGCCGACGAACACGAGCATCTCCCAGAACGCCGGCAGCCCCATCGACCGGAAGGTTACCGCCCAGGGATAGAGGAAGACGGTCTCGACGTCGAACACCAGCAGGAGCAGCCCGGCGACGTAGAAGGTGACCGGCAGCCGGGTCGGCGTGGGCACGTCCGTCGGGTACCCGCACTCGAACGGCTCCTGCTTGACCTTGGTGAGGCTGCCCGCGCGGGGCCGGCCGAGCAGCGCGGCGGTGGCGATCATGCCCACGAAGTTCCCGACCACCATGAGGGCGAAGAAGATCCCGCCGAGCAGGTCCTGGGAGAGCGGCGGGAGCTCCACGTCAATACTTGTGCGAGATGGTCTCGAGGGTGCCCTTGGACGGCTTGTGCGCCAGCAGCTCCTCCTTCGAGATGACCATCTTGAACCGGTCGAACGACGCGGGCGGGATGATGCCGGTGTCCATGCGGATCGCGTCCACCGGGCACGCCTCCACGCAGAACCCGCAGAAGACGCACCGGGACAGGTCGATGTTGAAGACCGCGGGCCGCTTCTCGATCGTCGGGTCCGGCGCCTCCTCGGCCACCACGTTGATGCACTGCGCCGGGCAGACCGACGGGCAGAGCATGCACGCCACGCACTTGGGCGCGCCGTCCGGCCGGTGGGTCAGGCGGTGCACGAACCGCGCGCGCAGCGGCACGAACCGCCGGACCTCCGGGTACTGGACGGTGACGCCCGCGGCCACCGACTTCAGCAGCCCCACCGCGTGCAGGGAGTGCATCACGATGTTCTCCCAGAAGTGCCAGTTGGTGAGCCACAGCCCCTTGAGGATCTCCGGCAGGTACAGCCGCCCGCCGAAGCTGAGGCCCCGCCCCCGCGTCGTGATGGGACTCATACCGCAGGCCCCCGCAGCAGGAGCACGAGCCCGGTCAGCAGGATGTTCGCCAGCGAGAACGGGAGCAGGTACCGCCAGCCCAGGTCGAGGAGCTGGTCGTACCGGAACCGCGGCAGCGTCCAGCGGATGAGCAGCATGAACCAGCACCCCGCCACGACCTTCCCCCAGAAGATGGCCTGGCTGACGCCCAGCGCGACGAACCACGGCATCGCGGCATAGTGCACGCCCGGCAGGTGCCAGCCGCCGAAGAAGAGGACCGTGAAGACCGCCGCAAACAGGATCGTCTCGATCAGCTCGGCCATGAAGAAGAGCCCGAACTTCATCCCGGAGTACTCGATGAAGTACCCGATGATCTCCGACTCGCCCTCCGGCATGTCGAACGGGGTCCGCTTGGTCTCGGCGATCGCCGCGGCCAGGAAGAGGACGAACCCGAGCGGCTGGACGAAGACGCCCCAGTTGGGGAGGAACGGCGCCGCGGCCAGCCGGCCTTGCTGGGCGTCCGCGATGACGGAGAGGTCCAGCGTGCCGTAGACCATGAACACCCCGACGAGCGAGAGGCCGAACGCCACCTCGTAGGCGGCCATCTGGGCCGAGGCGCGCAGCGCGCCCAGCAGCCCGTACTTGTTGTTGGACGACACGCCCGCGAGGAACGCGCCGTAGATCGTGAGCCCCAGCGCGCCGAACAGGAGGAGCGCGCTGATGTCGGAGCGCATGATGACCAGCGGGATGTCCGTCCCGAACGCGTGGAGCGTCGGCCCGAACGGGATCACCGCGAACCCGATCGTGCTGGCGATGCCCGCGAGGATCGGCGCCGCGATGAACAGCCCCTTGTCCGCGAACGGCGGGATGAAGTCCTCCTTCGTGAGCATCTTGAGCGCGTCGGTCACGATGTGGAAGAGGCCCATCGCGCGGAAGCCGAAGATCGAGGCCCGGTTGGCCCCGATGCGGTCCTGGATCATCGCGCTCTGCTTGCGCTCCGCCCAGGTCATCAGCCCGCCGCCGCCCAGCACGATCCCCAGGACCGCGCCGCACTTGGACAGGGAGGCGATCAGGGCGACGATCACGCGGCCACCGTGACCCGCGGTTTGGCGGCCTTGACCACCACGCCCTGCGCCCCGATCCCGTCCCACGTGAGGCCCTTGAAGGCGGGGTGCGACTCGGCCAGCACCTTGAAGACGGCCTGCGTGTTCGCATGCAGCATCGGGGTGCCGAACCGGCCCAGCAGCTCCTTCCAGACCTTCCATTCCGGCACCGCCACGCCCAGCGGCGCCAGGGCCGGCAGGAAGCGCTGGAGCCGGCCGTCCACGTTGATCCACGTGCCCTCGCGCTCGGCGAACATCGCCACGGGCAGGACGAGGTGGGCCCGCCGGGTGGTGCCGGTCTCGTGCTGCGCCAGCACGATCACCTGCTGCACGCGGTGCAGCGCCGCCTCCACGGTGGCCAGCGGCAGGATCCGGTCGAGGTCGTGGTCCACGACCACCAGCACGTCCAGCTCCCCCCGCTCCGCCATCGTCATCACCCGGACCCAGTCCTCGCCGTCGCCGTCCAGCCCGAGCACCCGGGCCCCGGCCGTGTTCGGCCACTTGTCCCGGCAGACGAGGAAGTCGTCCTCGGTCGGCGACCGGTCGCTCGGCGCGTCGGAGGCGACGTGCGCCTCCTTCAGCCAGGTGCCGAGGAACTCCTTCGCGAGGTGGAGGTCCTCCAGCGTCGAGGCCCGCGAGAGCAGGACGCCCACCCGCTTCGGGTCGGCGCCGGACAGCGCCGCCTTCGCCGCGGCCAGGGCCTCCTCCCACGGCAGGACCCGCTGGCCGGAGGCGTCGCGCGCGACCGGCACGGTGGCGCGGTGCTCGTCCACGGACGGGAACCGGAACCGGCCCTCGTCGCACATCCAGTACTGGTTGACCTCGTCGTTGTGCCGGGGCATGTACCGGTAGACGCGGCGCTGCCCGACCTTGTTGATCGCGCTCGTGTTGGTGTCGATCGTGATGTTGCAGCCGCGGGCGCAGGACGGGCAGACCGACTCCGTCTTCCTGAGGAACCACGCCCGGCTCTGGAACCGGAACTCCTTGGCGGTCAGCGCCCCGACGGGGCAGAGGTCCACCACGTTCCCCGAGTACGGGTTGTCCAGCCGCGTGCCCGGCGCCAGCCCGATCTCCTCCTTGTTGCCCCGGCCGAAGATCCCCAGCTCGTGCGACTTCGAGACCTCGTCGGTGAACCGGACGCACCGGCTGCACATGATGCACCGCTCCGCGTCGAGCACGACGTGCGGGCCGATGTCCTGCACCTTGGGCTTGTGGATCTTGGCGGGGGCGAACCGCGACTTCATCAGCCCGTTCTCCATCGAGTTGTCCTGGAGCACGCACTCGCCGGCCCGGTCGCAGATCGGGCAGTCCAGCGGGTGGTTCGCGAGGAGGAACTCGATGACGGCCTTGCGGGCGTCCGTGGCCTTGGGGCTGAGCGTGTGGACCACCATGCCCTCGGTGGCGGGCGTGGCGCACGAGGCCACCGGCTTCGGGGACTTCTCGACCTCCACCAGGCACATCCGGCAGTTGCCGGCGATCGAGAGGCCCGGGTGGTAGCAGAACGTCGGCACGTCGAACCCGCCGGCCTGGCGCGCGGCCTGCAGGATCGTCGACCCGTCGGCGACGGTCACTTCCTTCCCGTCAATCGTCAGCTTGGGCATGGAAATTGGGGGCTATTATGCCACGCCCGCCGGGTCAATGCCCGGCGGAATCCCGGGCGGCACGGCCCGGGAGCCTGCGGCCTATGCCATGATGGGCGCGTGCCAGCCGCACGCCGGTCAGCCGCACGCGCAGGGCGCTGGACCCCGGTCCTGCTGGCCGCGCTCACCGCCGGCGCCCAGCTCCCCTGGCTGGCGGTCCCCCTGAACCGCGACGAGGGCGCCTACGCCTTCATGGCCTCGGCCGCCCGGCGCGGCGAGCTGCCCTACCGCGACCAGGTCGAGTTCAAGCCGCCCCTCCTGTATGTCCTCTATGCGCCCCCGGCCCTGCT
>CAYNUZ010000223.1:0-4278 GCA_964400385.1 uncultured bacterium
GCACCCTGGCCGCCGCACTTTCGCAAGACCGAGGGCGAGGAGTCGCGGGTGGCGGAGGCGGTTGTCCGCGCGCTGCCCGCCCGCGGGTGCCTCGACCTGCGCGGCCGGTTGCGGCTCCCGGAGATGGCGGCGGTCATCGGGGGCGCGGCCCTTTTCCTGGGGAACGACGGCGGGGCCGGGCACGTCGCCGCCGCGGTCGGGACCCCGGCGGTCATCGTGTTCAGCGGCACGAGCCGGGCGGAGGAGTGGGCGCCCCGGGCGCCGCATGTGTCCGTGATCGAGAAGTGGGTGGTGTGCAAGCCGTGCCACAGCACGACGTGCCCGTTCAACGTGGAGTGCCTGCGCGCCGCCACGGTGGATGAAGTCCTGGCCGCCTCCATGCACCTACTCGAAACCAGAGGCCGTCC
The DNA here is from genome assembly GCA_964400385.1 of uncultured bacterium. GTDB lineage: Bacteria > Oederibacteriota > CAKKQC01 > CAKKQC01 > CAKKQC01 > CAYNUZ01. Next base: position 408 of record CAYNUZ010000223.1, read on the forward strand.
CGCGTGAGCGCGCCGGCGTACCGGGTCGAGACCGCGTTTCCGGGGGGAAACGCCGCGCAGGTATCCGTCGGAGCCGGCGAGGTCGCGTTCACCCCGGGGCCGCACGGGGGGCCGGAGTGCCTGTGGTTCCACCTCCGCGTGGTCCGGGCCGCGGCGGCGCCCGGCGCGCCGTTGCGGCTCGTACTCGACCATCCGGACAACATGCTCGGGGGGGAGCCGGTGGAGTCCCTGCGGCCGGTGCTCCGCCGGGAGGAGGGCGACTGGGAGCGGCTGCCGGCGGGGGTGCGCGAGGCGCTGCCCGACGGCCGCGTGCGGCTGGGCTGGGCGATCCCCGGCCCCGCGACCTGGCTGGAGCTGGCGTGCTGCTATCCGTACGGCCGGGAGGAGCTGGCCGCGCTCCTCCGCGAGACCCGCGGCGCCCTGGCCGAAGCGGTGCTTGGCGTCTCGCAGGAGGAGCGGCCGATCGTCCGGCTGGGGAACGGGCCCGGCGCGCCGGGCAGCGCGCGCCCGGGCGTGTATCTCATCGCCCGCCAGCACTCGGGCGAAACGCCGGGGTCGTGGGTGCTCGACGGGTTCCTCCGTCATGTCGCGTCGCTCGGGACCGCGGCCCCGCTGGTCTGGGCCGTGCCGTTCGCGAACATTGACGGGGTCGAGCAGGGCGACTACGGCAAGGACAACTTCCCGTACGACCTCAACCGGGCCTGGGGGGACCCGCCGATGCGGCACGAGACCCACGTCATCATGAAGGACGTGTGGCGGTGGAAGGAGCGGTGCGCCCCCCGGCTGGCGCTGGACCTCCACGCGCCGGGCGCGTGCGAGGCCGAAGGCATCTACGCCTTCCTCCCGAATCCGGCGAACCTTCCCGTCGAGCACGCGCAGGCCGAGCCGTGGGCCACGGCCATCGGCGCGGCGCTCGGGCCGGAGTTCACCGCCCCCCGGGTCCACCAGGTGGCGTACTACGCCTCGCGGTGGAACACGCCCAACTTCACGGCGTGGGTGGCGAGCGCGCTCCAGGTCCCCGCGTTGACGCTGGAGACCCCGTACGCCCTGGCCGGCGACCGGGTCTTCACCCGCGAGCGGTACCGCGAGGCCGGCGTCCGGATCGCCACCGCGGTCCTCGGCCGTCTCGCGGCCGGGACCGCCTAGCAGCCTCCGGCCGGGCCCTGCCGGGGACGCGGCCGGGCGTGGATCCCGTCCGCTCAGCTCAGGACGTTGAGCGGGTCCACGTCCACGGTGATCCGGACCCGCGGGTCCGGAGTGGCGCCCAGCGCCTGGCTCACGAGTCCCCGCAGGTTCGCCGCGGTGGGGCCCTTCACCACCAGGTGGCGGCGGTGGGTGCCGGCGAGCAGGGCGGGGAAGGCCGGCGCAGGCCCGAGCACGGCGGCCTTCGGGGGGAGCCCCGCGGTCAGCCGCGCCGCCAGTCGCTTCGCCACCGCCTCCACCTCCGCCTCCTTCTTTCCTGCCAGCTTGATCCGCACCAGCTTGCCGTAGGGCGGGTACCCGAGCGCCTTGCGGGCCGCCGTCTCGGCGGCGAAGTGGCGCCAGTAGTCATGGTCCGCGGCGGCCAGGATCGCGGGATGGTCCACCGCGAACGCCTGGATCATCACCCGGCCCCGCGTCTCCCGCCGGCCGGCCCGGCCCGCCACCTGGGTCAGGAGCTGGAACGTCCGCTCCGCCGCCCTGAAGTCGGGCAGGTCCAGCGAGAGGTCCGCCAGGATCACCCCCACCAGCGTCAGCCGCGGGAAGTCGAGCCCCTTGGCGACCATCTGGGTGCCGATCAGGATGTCGCCGTCGGCGAAGGCCCCCAGCAGGTCCTTGTGGGACGTCCGCCCCCGCGTCGTGTCCTGGTCCATCCGCACGATCCGCGCCTGCGGGAGCAGGGCCCGCGCCTCGGCCTCGACCTTCTGGGTGCCGATCCCCAGCCCGCGCATCACCTCGCCGCCGCAGTCGGCGCACCGGTTGACGTACGGCGCGCTGGTCCCGCACCAGTGGCACTTGAGCGCGGCATCGTGCGCGTGGAACACGAGGTTGGTGGAGCACGCCTTGCACTTCGCCACGTGGCCGCAGGCCACGCACAGCAGGACCGGGGCGAACCCGCGGCGGTTGAGGAAGAGCAGGGCCTGCTCCCCCCGCCCCACGGTCTCCTGCAGCGCGGCCGCGAGCGGCCCGCCGATCACGGCGCCCTTCGGCTCCCGCGCCATGGAGACCACCTCGACCGCCGGCAGGGGCGTCCGGTCCACGCGGTCGGGGAGCTCCAGGAGCGTGACCTGCCCCTGGCGCGCGCGGGCGGCGGTTTCGATGGACGGCGTGGCCGACCCGAGGACCACCGGGCACCCGGCGAGCTTGCCGCGCATCAGCGCGCACTCCCGCGCGTGGTACAGCGGGGCGGACTCCTCCTGTTTGTACGCGCCCTCGTGCTCCTCGTCCACCACGATGAGGCCGAGGTCGTGGAGCGGCGCGAAGATGGCGGACCGCGCGCCCACCAGCAGCCGCGGCCCGTGCCGCACCTCCTCCAGCGCCCGCGCGCGCTCCGCCCCGGTCAGCCGGCTGTGCAGGACGCTCACGCGGTCGCCGAACCGGGCCGTCACCCACCCGACGATCTGGTGGGCGAGGGTGATCTCGGGGACCAGCAGGAGCACGCTCCGGCCCCGGTCCAGCGCGTCGGCGGCGGCGCGCAGGTAGACCTCGGTCTTGCCGCTGCCGGTGACGCCGTGCAGGAGGAAGGGGGTATACCGTCCGGCGTGCATCGCCGCCACAATGGCGTCGAGGGCCCGCTGCTGGGCGCCGGACAGGGCCGGCGGGATGGAGCGGTTCCCGGCAGCGGCCGGCTCAGGGGACGCGGCGGCGTGTTCGCGCTTGCGGACCCGGCGGGCGGTTTCCGGCAGGGCGGCGCGCAGGACCGCGCCGGCGGGCGCGAGGTAGTACTCGCCGACCCACTTGAGGAAGGCGAGGGCGGGCCCGTCGAAGAACGGGACGGGGTCCAGGACCTTCGCGAGCGGCTTCGCGGTCACGCCCGCGGGCGCGGCGTCGTCCAGCCGGGTGACGAGGGCGATGGCCCGCCCGCCGCGGAGCGGCACCTCCACCCGCGCGCCCGGCACCGCCGTCGCGGCGAGCTCGGGCGGGACGAGGTAGGTCAGCTCCCGGCCGACGGCCTGGGGGAGCAGGCAGGAGGCGTACCGGCCGCCCGCCACGGGGTCAGGCCCCGGGGGCGGAACGGACCTTGTCGAGGTGCGCCTTGAGGAGGACCAGGTCGTCCTCGATCGTCTTCTTGTAGTCGCCGGATCGCAGGCCCGCGGACGGGTGGTAGGTCGCGAACAGGTCCGACCCGTGCCAGGTGTACCACTTGCCCCGGAGCTGGCCGATGGCCTTGTCGGTCTTGAGGAGGGTCTGGGAGGCGTACTTGCCCAGCGCCACGACCACCTTCGGCCCGATGAGCTTGATCTGCTCGACCAGGTACGGCTCGCATTGCTCGATCTCCTCCGGCTCTGGCGGCCGGTTGTTCGGCGGCCGGCACTTGAGGACGTTGGCGATGAAGACCGTCTCGCGGGGGATGCCCGCGGCCTCGATCATCCGCGTCAGGAGGTGCCCCGCCGGCCCGACGAACGGGAGCCCCTGCCGGTCCTCCTGCTCGCCCGGCGCCTCGCCCACGAACACGACATCGGCGTCCGGGTTGCCGGTCCCGAAGACGAACTTCGTGCGGGTCTTTCCGAGCGGGCACTTGAGGCAGGTGTGGATCTTCTCGTACTGGGCCAGCAGCGCCCGGCCCCGGTCCGACCGCTCCGGCCGGAAGATCCCGGACGGGTGGCGGCCGACCACGGGCGCCAGGACTGCCGGCGCGGGGGCGGCGGGGGGCGCCGCGTCGTACCGGGGC
>CAYNUZ010000224.1:0-4248 GCA_964400385.1 uncultured bacterium
CGGCCGGGCGGGGGCCGGTTTCGCAGGAAGCGGGGCGGCCAGCGCGGTGCCGGCCAGGCCGGCCGCGGCCAGCACCCGGATCAGGCGGTTCACGTGCGGGGCGCGGGCGAGGGAGCCGGCCCTTCCAGCAGGATGTCCGGGGCGCCGTCGGTGCCGAGCTGGAGCTGCTTGGCCGCCTGCGTGCGGGCCGACAGGCCGTGGACGTAGATGAACCCGAGCGCCGCCGACGAGTCGAACTGGTCGCCGGTGTCGTAGGTCGCCAGCTTCTTGTCGTAGAGCGAGAACGGCGACTTCCGGCCCGCCGCCGCCGCGACCCCGCGGGCCAGCCGCATCCGCACCGTCCCGGTCACGTGCTGCTGGGTGCTGAGGACATAGGCCCGCAGGTCCCGGTGGAACGCGGTGAACCACAGGCCGTTGTAGATGAGGTCGGCGTACTGCTGCGCCACGATGGCCTTGAACCGGAGCTGCTCCTTGGAGAGGGCGAGGCCCTCGAGCTCCCGGTGCGCCTCGTGCAGCACGACCGCCGCGGGGGCCTCGTAGAGCTCGCGGGACTTGATCCCGACCAGCCGGTTCTCCACGTGGTCGATCCGGCCGATGCCGTGCTCCCCGGCCAGCGCATTGAGCGCCTGGATGAGCGCCACCGGGTCCAGCTTCCTTCCGTCCAGCGCCACGGGGACGCCCTTCTCGAAGTCGATCACGACCTCGACGGCCTTCTCCGGCGTGGCCGCGGCGTCCCGGGTCCACGTGAACGCGTCCGCCGGCGGCTCGGCCCACGGGTCCTCCAGCGGCCCGCACTCGATGGAGCGCCCCCAGATGTTCTCGTCGGTGCTGTACGTGCCCGACCGGCCCTCGCCCACATCCAGGCCCTTGGCCTTGGCGTACTTGATCTCCTCGTCCCGCGTCATCTTCCACTCGCGGACCGGGGCGATGACCTTGAGCGCGGGATCGAGGATGGCCACCGCCAGGTCGATCCGCACCTGGTCGTTGCCCTTGCCGGTGCACCCGTGGGCGACCGCGACGGCGCCCTCCTCCTTCGCGACGTCCACGAGGAGCTTGGCGATGACCGGCCGACCCAGCGCGGTGGCGAGGGGGTACCGGCCCTCGTAGAGGGCGCCGGCCTGGAGCGCGGGCCACACCAGCGAATGGACGAAGAGGTCCTTGGCGTCCCGGACCACGGCCTTGACCGCGCCGCACCGCAGCGCCTTCTGGCGGACGGCCTCCCAGTCCTTGGGCTGGCCGATATCAATGGTGAGGGTGACGACGTCGAGGCCGTACTTTTCCTTGATCCACGGGACCGCCACCGTGGTGTCCAGCCCGCCGGAATACGCGAGAACGACCTTGTCCGCCATGGAACCCAGTTTAACGTATATGGAACGCCGCCACGCCCGGGCCGGGTGGGAGGCGGGTCAGGCGGCCCGGCCGCCCTTGCAGCACCAGAGCAGCGCGGCCATGGCGTTCGGGAGCCGGTTCCCGGCCTGGTCCCAGACGATCGCCCGGGGGCTTTCCATCATCTCGTGCGTGATCTCCTCGTCCCGGTGCGCGGGCAGGCAGTGCATCACCACGGCCCGCTTCGCGGCCAGGGCCAGCAGCTTCCGGTTGATCTGGAAGGGCCGGAACTGCCGCAGCCGCTCGGCCCGGCCGGACTCCTGCCCCATGCTGACCCAGACGTCGGTGTAGAGGACGTCAGCGCCCCGCGCCGCCGCCGCCGGATCCGCGGTGAACAGCAGCCGTCCGCCCGAGGCCCGCGCGTCCCGCTCCGCCCGCGCCCGGATCGCCCGGTCGGCCGGGTACCCGGCCGGCGACGCCACCCGGAAATCCATCCCGAGCTTGCCCGCGGCGAGCAGCCAGGAGTGCGCCATGTTGTTGCTCCCGTCCCCGATGAAGGCCACCGACGGCCACGTTGTCGCCCGGCCGAAGTGCTCCCGCAGGGTGAACAGGTCCGAGAGGATCTGGGTGGGATGCTCGAGATCGGAGAGCGTGTTGATCACGGGGATCGTCGCCGCGCCGGCGAAGGCCGTCAGCCGGTCGTGGCCCGTGGTCCGCCAGCACACCGCGTCCACGAACCGGGAGAAGACCCGCGCCGAGTCCTCGAGCGTCTCACCCCGGCCGATCTGGAGGTCCGTGCCCGCGATCGTCACCGCCCGGGCGCCCAGCCGGCCGCAGGCCACCTCACACGCCAGCCGGGTCCGGGTCGAGGACTTCTCGAAGATGAGCGCGACGGCCTTGCCCGCCAGCGCCCGGCCCAGCGCCGCGCCGCCCCGCTTGCACCGCGCGGTCAGGTCGAGGAACGCCCCGATCCCCCGGGCGTCGAAATCGTTGAGCGAGAGCAGGTGCCTGATCACCGGGCCATTCTACCCGGACGGCGCCCGGCCCGGCCCGGCGCGGCCTACGGCAGGCCCCGGGACTGGCGGACGGCGGCTTCGAGCGCGACCAGCAGGTTCTGGACGATCGGGTTGGCGGGGTCCACCGCCAGGCACCGCCGGGTCCAGGCCAGCGCCTCGGCGTGGCGGCCGAGCCGGGCCAGCGAGACCGCCGCCAGGTACATGGGCGGCACCTCCCCCGGCTGGAGCCGCGAGGCCAGCTCCATGTCCCGGAAGGCGCGCGCGTAGTCGCCCCGGGGAATCAGCTGGTTCTTCGCCCGGAAGTAGAGCATCAGCGCGAGGTCGTCGAGCGTCTTCTGCTTCGGGGCCAGGCGCCAGCCGCGGCACTGCCACCGGATCGCCTCGTCGTACCGCCGCACCCGGGCCAGGCTCGTCGCATACGCCTCCAGGCTCGCGTCGCCCACGAACCCCTCCGCGATCCCGGGGCGCAGGACCTCCAGCGCCTCCGGGTCCCTGCCCAGCAGGCTCAGCAGGTACCCGAACGTCTGCTCGGCCTGGACGCACCCCGCCAGCCGGCCCATGGCCGCGCGGGCCTCCTCCTGCATCCCCCGGAGGTCCTTCGCCTCCCCGCGGCGCTGGGCCGCGCGGAAGAGCCCCTCGGTGTGCGGCAGGAACCACGCGCGGGAGGGGCCGGGGAGGGGTCCCGGGGTGAACGCATAGATATAGAAGCCCCCGTTCCCGTAGTCCACATGGCGGGGCCGGAAGACCGGCCGGGCATACCGCGCCATGAACTCGCGGTAAACCCTGAGCTGGCGGTCGTCCCACGCCGTCCACGTGTACCAGTGCAGCTCGCGGTACTGGATCGAGACGAAGTTGTAGAGGAGGTGCGTCAGGCCGCGCTGCCGCAGCCTCTTCCGGACCTCCCCGGCATCGCGGGATTCGCGGGTGACGCGCCACAGGACCGGTTCGTTCACGCCGGCGTAGCTCACCACCCGCGGCACGAACCCCAGCCGCCGCTCCTCGCCCGCGAACAGGAGCCGCGCCGCCCGCGGCAGGTGGCCGTTCACCCACAGCCGCACCTCCTCCCAGGTCGAGTACCGGTCGCGCAGGAAGGCCTCCCGGTCCATCCCGCCGAGGAGGTACAGGTACCCGGTGGGGGCCGCGTACGAGAACGCATTGAGGGCTGCCAGGGTGACCAGCAACGCTGCCGCGGCCCGCGCCACGCCCCGCCGGACGTGGAGCCACGGGGCGAGGCCCGCCGCGGCCAGCACCGCCACCAGTGGGAGGAGCGGGAGCAGGTACCGCGCGACCCGCTCGGTGGGAAGCCACCCGGCATACGTGGCCGCAAGGGCGGCGCCGAGCCACCCCGCGACCGGCCCGGCCGGCAGGAGGGCGAGCGCGGGAGCCGCGGCGGCGAGCACCGGCGAGCCGAACCGGGCGCCCGAGAGGATCCGGAACGGCGCGGCCAGCCAGTCGAGACGGCCCAGGACCGCGTGCGGGCTGAAGTTGAGGATGTTCTCGTGCATCGCCCGCTGGAGCCCGGGATTCCACGTGACCTCCGGCAGGAGTCCCGACAGGAACGGGTGGAACGGATTGCCCAGCCAGAGCCAGTTGGCCACCCACCAGCCGGCCACGGGAACCACGGCCACCGGCGCCGCGCGCAGGAGCTCCTTCGCGCTCAACCTGCGGCGCGCGACCACCAGGCCGGCCGCCGCCAGCGCCCCCGCGGCGAACAGTCCCGAGGAGTATTTCACCGCCACGGCGCCCCCGAAATACCACGCGGCGACGGCCACCCACCGCCGGGCCCCGCGCACCGCTTCCGCCCCGGCCCAGCACCCCGCGACGACGAGGAACGCCGCGACCGGGTCGTTCTTCCCCTGCCAGCACAGGTCGGGGACCGCGCCGCAACACAGCCACACCGCCGCGG
>CAYNUZ010000225.1:0-4213 GCA_964400385.1 uncultured bacterium
CGATCCTGGCCGGGGCCGCCGCGGCCCACGCGCAGGGGATCGAGGTGGACAACGACATCACCGGGCGGTACGACAGCCTCCTCGACCCGGCCGCGAAGCTGGCGGACCTGCGGGCCATGGCGGCCGCCGCGCACGCCGCGGGGCAGCACGCGTTCGTCTACATCGCGGGGCTGGAGTGCATCACGGCGCACGCCGACCGGACGGGGCACACGCTGCTCAAGGAACATCCCGACTGGGTCCAGCGGGACCGGGACGGACATCCCGCGGTGTTCGGTGGCGGCGCCGCCTTCTGGATCGACCCCGGCGACGAGGACGCCTGGGTCACGCCGTTCGCGGCCGCGTGGCGGGCGCTGTACATGGAACGGGTGCGGCAGATCGCGGCGACGGGGATCGACGGGATCTACGTGGATATCCCGTACTGGATGACCCACTTCGACGGGTGGGAGGACCGGTGGCCGAGCTTCGATCCGGCGACGGTCGCGGAGTTCCGGCGCCGGACCGGGCTGGATGCGCTGAAGGACGTGAAGCTGGGTGTGGCGGATGACCCCGGATTCCGCGCCTGGGTCGACTTCCGGATCGCGGCGATCACGGAGTTCATGGCCGAGATTACGAAGACGGCGAAGGCGGTGAACCCGGCGTGCGTGACGATCGCCGAGATCTATCCCGGATACGACGAGGCGGCGGTCACGACCGGCGCTGACGTGTATGCCCTGTACCCCGTGGTGGACGTGATCCCCCACGAGTACTCGGGCGGGGGGGAGCTCGCGGCGAAGAAATCGGCGGCCGGCTGGGCGGCGTTTTCCGCCGGGTTGGACGTGTTCCGCGCGTTCGCGGACGGGAAGCCCTCGTGGCTTCTGGGGTATTCGTGGGACGGCCAGAAGGAGGTCCGGCCCCGGGACGCGATGCTGACGCTGGCGTGCGCGGAGGTGATGGCGGGGGCGAGCGACTGGGATCCGCACGGGCACGTGATGGACGGGACCAACGACGCGCCGACGCGGGCGGAGCTCTTCGCCTGGATCGGGGCGCACCGGGAGACGTTCTACGCGCCGCGGGAGCCCATGGCGCCGGTGGGGATCGTGTTTACGCCCGGGGAACGCAATCGATCCCCGGAAACCTACGCGGCGGCCCTCACCGCGTCGGTCACCGGGGCGCTGCGCGCGCACCGGGAGTTCATGGTCGTGACGCCGCGGACCGCCTCCCGGTTCGCCGCCCTGCCGCGGCGGGCCCCGGTGGAGGTGCATGCGTCCGCCTCGATCCTGTCCCGGACCGCCGCGGTGTCGGGACATCCCACCGTCTTCCTGTTCAACACCCGCGGGCTGGAGGCGGGGGTGCGGCTGGCCCCGCTCGCCGAGGGCGGCGTCCGGGTCACGTTTCCCCCCGGCAGCGGGAGCCGGGTGATGGCGATGCCCTTCCTGGGGGAGGCCCGGCCGGTCCCCTCCCGCGTGCGGGAGGGCCGGGTGACGGCGACCCTGCCGCCCGTCGGCCGCGGGATGGTGGCGTGGTGCGAGTGAGGCGTATCATGGGGCCCGGATGAAGACGCGCACGTTCGGGCGGCTGGGCTGGCCGGTCACGGAGATCGGGTTCGGCGGATGGGCCATTGGCGGGAGCTGGGGCCCGCAGGCCGAGGCGGATTCGCTGGCGGCCCTGCGCAGGGCGCTCGATCTCGGCGTCACGTTCATTGATACGGCGGCCGGGTACGGCGAGGGCCGCAGCGAGCGGCTCATCGGGCAGGTGCTCAAGGAACGGGGCCTCAAGGGCGGCGGGAACGGGAAGGTCCGGGTCGCCACCAAGATTCCCCCCAGGGGGCCCGGGCAGTGGCCGCCGGTGGCCTCCGAGCGGTGCGACGAGCGGTACCCGGCGGACTACCTGCGCCAACAGCTCGAGGAGCGGCTGAAGAACCTCCAGACCGAAACGATCGACCTCCTGCAGCTCCACACCTGGACCCGGGCGTGGAACGACGACCCGACGGCGCTGGCGGTCCTCGACCGGTTCAAGCAGGAGGGCAAGATCCTGGGCATCGGGATCTCGACCCCCGAACACGACCAGAACGCCATGAACGACCTGGTGAAGGCGGGCCGGCTCGACGCGGTGCAGGTGATCTACAACATCTTTGAGCAGGATCCCGCCGAGGAGCTGCTCCCGCTGGCGGCGAAGCACGGGGTGGGCATCATCGTCCGGGTGGCGTTCGACGAGGGGGCCCTGACGGGCCGGTTCACGAAGGACACGACGTTTGCCGAGGGCGATTTCCGCCGGAACTACTTCAGCGGGGACCGGCTGGAGCGCAGCGTGGTCCGGGCGGAGAAGATCCGGGAAACGGCGTTGAAGGTGAGCAGGGGGGCGGAGAAGGACCTGGCCGCGGTGGCCGCCCGTTTCGTGCTGCGCCACCCGGCGGTGTCCACGGTCATCACCGGGATCCGCAACGTCCGGCAGGCCGAGCTGAACTGCTCCTACGCGGCGATGCCGCCGCTCTCCGATGAGCTGTATGGCGCCCTCAAGGAACACTTCTGGCGCCGGATGATGTGGCACTCCGGATTTCCGTAAGCCCGCAGACTACTTCTTCCACAACTCCTTCCCCAGGAACAGCGTCAGGGGACCCGAGTCGGCGAGGACCTGGCCGGTCACGTGGAAGTCCTCGCCCCGGCCGCTCACCTTGATGAGCGAGCGCGGGGAGAGCGAGGCCAGCTCGAGCGTGGCCCCCCCGATCGGCTCCACGGCGTACTTCACCCCGCCGCCGAAGTGCACCGCCAGGTCCCAGTCCGCCCGCTCCCCGAACTCGTCCGGATCGTGCTTGCGCTTCCGGGGCGCCTGGATCCGGCCGTCCTCGAGGAGGATGTCGCCGTGGATCGCGGGCCGCGCCGGGGTGCCGTCGATCCGGAACTTGCCCTTCGCGCGCCCCTTGAACAGGCCGGGCAGCCGGTCCACCTGGATGAGCGCGGGGGCGGCCATGTCCACGCCGTAGGTCACGGGCACCAGCGCCTTGAAGTCCACGCGGCCGGCCATCAGGACGGTCGCGCCGCCGGCGTCGGCGAGGGTGGCGTTGAACGCGGCCTGGTGGCCGGTGAAGTCCATGCGGCCCTCGGTCAGGCTGAGTTCCGAGAACCCGGTCGGCGGCGTGTAGCTGCCCGGCGCGCAGACCAGCGAGCCGGTGACCCCGGGGTCGTCCGGGTCGCCGGCGATCACCAGCCGCCCCAGCGCCGCCACCTCGGAATCCTCGACGAGCCCGAACGGCGCGAGGTAGCCGAGCCGCAGCCGCTCGACCGAGAGGTTGAGCTCGACGTGCCGCTCGGGAAAGACGGTCAGCGATCCGGTGCCGCGCGCCAGCAGGTTCCCCGCCCGCTCGACCTTGATGCTGGTGAACGCGAAGTCGTGGGCCGGCGTGCCCGTGCCCTTCACCTCGAACAGGTCGAACGGGAAGTCGCCCCACTGCCCCCCGGTCACCGAGAGCCGGCCGGAGAGGGGCGGCGCGGCGGCGCTGGCGTACTCCAGGTCGGCCTCGGCCAGGCCGTCCATCGGGGGCGCCCCGAGCAGGACCAGGATCGGGGCGGCCCGCATCGAGTGTGTTTCCGCCGAGAGCCGCTCCGGCGCGCCCGGGAGCGGCCAGGCGCCGGAGACCTTGAGCTGGGCGCCGTCCGGCCCCTTGAAGATCACCCAGGCGCCGCCGCACCGGTCGTCCGGCTCGGTGACGATCCGGGCCGCGGCCGCGGACACCGTCCCGATGGCCTGCCACGGGGACTCCCGCGGGGCGGAGAGCGTCCACCGGCTCCCGGCCGCCCGGGCCTGGATCGTGACGTCGGTGGACGGCCGGTCGTTGAGCGTGAGGCCGGTGAGCGCCAGCGTGGCGGTGCCCTGCCCGTGCGCCAGCCGGGCCGTCAGCGTGCCGCGCGCGAGCCCGCAGAGCGCCTTGCAGGCCGGGACGCGGTTCCACGCGAAGGCGCTGTCGAGCGCCACCGTATCGCCCTGCGTCACCAGCGTCGTGGGGTAGAGGGTGTACTGGCCCTCGCCGTCGAACGACCCCTCGAACGAGGACCGGCCCGGCTCCGACGCCACCCGCAGCCGGCCGGTCCCCAGCCGCTGGCCGCGGACGGTGAGGTCGCGCAGGCTGATCCACCCGTTGGCCGAGACCGCCCCTCCGGCGGCCCGGTCGAGGGCGAAGCCGCGCGCCTCGACCGCGCCCGTCACCTCGGGCAGGGCGGCCAGGTCCGGGAGCCGGCGG
>CAYNUZ010000226.1:0-4210 GCA_964400385.1 uncultured bacterium
CGCCGCAGGCGCAGGGCGGCCAGCACGCACAGCCCCACCGGGCCGGCCCCGACGACCGTGGCCGTGCGCAACGGCGTCCGCCCCAGCAGGCCCACCGCGTGCAGCCCGATCGCCATCGGCTCCAGCGCGGCCGCCTCCGCCAGCGACACGTGCCGGGGCACCTTGACGAGGTTGTGCGCCGGCATGACCAGGTACTCGGCGAGCGCCCCCGCCTGCCCGGGCATCCCGAGGAACCGCGTCTTCGCGCAGAGGTTGGCGTGGTGGGTCCGGCACGGGGTGCACCGGCCACACGGGACGGCCGGCTCGATCGCCACCCGGTCCCCCGCCCGCAGCCCCCGCACCCCGGCGCCCACCGCGGCCACCTCGCCCGCCGGCTCGTGGCCCAGCACCTGCGGGTACCGCCGGATCACCTGGCTGCCGATCCGGCCGTGCTCGTAGTAGTGGAGGTCCGACCGGCAGATTCCCACCGCCCGCACCCGCACCAGCACTTCGCCCCGGCCCGGGCGCGGCCGGCGCAGCGCCACCATGCCGATCCGGCGCCGGCCCACCAGCGCCGCCGCCTGCATTGTGCGCCCCGTCACAGGAATCGTGGTCCTTCCATCACATCCATTCTCCCCCCGGGCAGGGGTAAAGTGAACTCAGCAGAGCAGTTGAAGGAGGGCCATATGTGGACACCCGCCAAGGCCACGACCGCGCGGCTCCTGATCGAGCAGCACCTGGCTCCCCGCCGGGAGCAGGTGCGCAAGGCCATGCTGGGCATCCTGCTGGAGGCGGGGCTGGACCCCCGGCCCCCCGCCGACGACGTGCTGTCCCGGATCCACGACCTGTGCGCCAAGGAGCTGGCCGAGCGGGTCCGGATCGCCGCGGACGACCTGAAAAAGGCCTACGCCTCCGGCCCGGAGGCCGCCACCGAGATCGTGCTGGAGGACCTGCGCCAGGAGGTCGAGTCCTGCATCACCGGCGAGATGGCCGACCTGGTGGACGACGAGCGCCTCGCCGCCGCCCTCCTCCACCGCCTCCCCAAATTCCTCCCCGCCCCCAAGCCCCTCCTGTAGGGAACACCAGAGGGGACATATATGATATTATGATATTCTCGCTGGCGAGAATATCATAATATCATATATGTCCCCTCCCCTGTCCCCTTCTCTCGGGGCCTAGGCCCGCTCCCAGGTGATGGCGATCGCGCGGCGGCGGTGGGGCGTGGTGTTCCTGGCGGAGGCGTGGAGGGTGCGCGCGTGGTGGAAGCTCGCGCACCCGGCGGGGACCGGGACGTAGACCTGCCGCTCCTCGTCCACCTGCGAGGAGACGAGCAGCTCCAGCGGCGCGCCCTCGACGCCCTTCTTCTCGTACGCAAGCTGGCCGCGCCGGTGGCTGCCCGGCACCATCCGCATGCACCCGTTGGCCGGCGTCGCGTCGTCAATCGCCACCCAGCAGGTGAGCCGCTCCGCCTCGCCCCAGTAGGACCCGTCCTGGTGCCACGGCACCTCGCCGCCGTGGAGGGCGGGCTTGAGGATCACCTGGGTGGACCAGAGCCGCGCCGGACCGCCGAGGAGCGCGCTGCACGCCTCGCGGATCGCGGGCAGTTCGCAGAGCCGGAGGACTTCCGGGTCATGTTTGTGGACGTCGAAGAGCTGCCAGACCGACTCCGGGATGAAGACGCCGGGCGCCGGCTTCCAGACCATCCCCGCGTGCGCCCGGACCGCGTCGTCCGGAAGGGGAATCCGTCCCGCGCACATTCCATCCACGTGTTCACTGAGGCTGGCCAGCTCCGCGGGCTGGAGGACCCGGCCGTAGTTGATGAACCCGTCAATCGAGAACCGCTCGACCCACTCCGCGTCCATCAGGCGGCCGCGGCTTCCTCGCTCCGGTCGGTGGCGACCGGCGGTTCCTGCGAGGCGCCGGTGATCTCGGCGCGCAGGGCGGGGGTCATCTCGAAGTCCGCGGCCTTGAGCGACGGCTCGAGCTGGTCCAGGTTGCGCGCCCCGATGATCGGGGCGGTCACGGCGGGGTTCGTCATGACCCAGGCGACGGCCAGCGTGGCCGGGTGCGCGCCGCGCGAGGTGGCCAGCGCGAGCAGCTTCTCCGCCGTGCCGTACTGCCACCCGGCCGCGTAGCGCTTCGCGTACATCGCGTTGCCGAGGATGCGGCCTACCGCCGGCTTGGCGCCCCCCGCGTACTTGCCCGTGAGGAGGCCCCCGCCCAGCGGGCTGTAGGGGATGACGCCCAGCCCCTCGGCCGCGGCCATCGGCAGGATCTCGACCTCGGCCTGCCGCTTCACCAGGTTGTACATCGGCTGGAGGCACGCGGGGCGCGCCCAGTCGTGCAGGGCGGCGAGCCCGAGCGCCTTCTCGATCTGCCACGCGGCCCAGTTGGAGATGGCCGGGTGCAGGACCTTTCCCGCCCGCACCAGGTCGTCCATCGCCCGCAGCGTCTCCTCGATCGGGACAGCCGGATCGAACATGTGGCAGAAGTAGACCTCGATCCGGTCGGTCTTGAGCCGCCGCAGGCTGTCCTCGACCGCCCGGGTGATGTGGCGGCGGGACAGCCCGCCCGCGTTCACGTCGTCCCCCGTCCGGCCGAAGACCTTGGTGGTGATCACCAGCTCGTTCCGGGACCCCTGGATCAGCCGGCCCAGGATCTCCTCGGCCCGCCCCGCGGAATAGACGTTCGCACAGTCGAAGAAGTTGATCCCGGCCTCGCGGCACCGGTTGAAGAGGAGGCCGGACGTGGCCTCGTCCGCGTCCCCGCCGAACGACATGGTGCCGAAGCAGAGCCGGGAAACCTTGATGCCGGTGCGGCCGAGCGGGACGTACTGCATGCGCGGCTATTGTAGCGCGCGGGTCAGCGGAACCACGCCGGATCGAGGGCCTGCCCGCGGTCCGCGAGGACCTCGGCGCACCGCGGCACCAGGCCCGCGGGCTCCAGCGGCCCCTCGGCCCGGCGCAGGAAGACGTCCTGCATCCGGTAGGTGTCGCCCTCCAGCCCCCCCACCTCGGTGATCCGGGTCACCCGGCGCGACCCGTCCTTGAGCCGGGCGATCTGGACCACGAGGTGGACCGCCGAGGCGACCTGCTCGCGGATCGCCCGCAGCGGCAGGTCCATGCCCGCCATCAGCACCATCGTTTCCAGCCGGGACAGCGCGTCCCGGGGGGTGTTGGCGTGCAGGGTCGAGAGCGAGCCGTCGTGGCCCGTGTTCATCGCCTGGAGCATGTCCAGCGCCTCCCCGCCCCGGCACTCGCCCACCACGATCCGGTCCGGCCGCATCCGCAGCGCGTTGCGCAGCAGGTCCCGGATCAGGACCGCGCCCCGCCCCTCGAGGTTGGCCGGCCGGGCCTCGAGCGGCACGACATGCTCCTGCGGAAGCCGCAGCTCGGCCGCGTCCTCGATGGTCACGATCCGCTCTTCCGGCCCGATGAACGACGCGATGATGTTCAGGAGCGTGGTCTTGCCGGAGCCGGTTCCGCCCGAGATCAGGACGTTGAGCCGGCCGGCCACCGCGGCCTTGAGGAACCCCGCCGCCGACGCCGTCAGGCTCCCGCCCGCGACCAGGTCCTCCACGCCGAGCCGGCGCCGGGAAAACTTGCGGATGGTGAGGGTGGATCCGCCCAGGGCCAGCGGCGGGATGATGGCGTTGACGCGCGACCCGTCGGGCAGGCGGGCGTCCACGAGCGGCGAGGCCTCGTCCACCCGCCGCCCCAGCGGGGCCACAATGCGCTCGATCAACCCGCGCAGCTCCTCCTCCCCGTCCAGCGACCGCGCCACCCGCGCCAGCCGGCCCGCCTTTTCCACGAAGATCGTGTCGGGCCCGTTCACCATGATCTCGGTGACCTCGGGGTCGTCGAGGAGGTCCTGGAGCGCCCCGAGCCCCAGCACCTCATCGGCCAGCTCCTTGAGCAGCCGCTCCCGGAATCCCGGCGTGAGGTCCGGCCCGCCCTCCGCCTCCAGCAGGGCCCGCAGCTCCGCGGGCACCCGGTCGCGCCCCCCCGCGCCCGCCTCCCGGCCGCGCTCCAGAAAGCGCGCGTGCAGCCGCCGCTTGAGCTGGCGGAACGCGGGGGTCCGGAAGCTCCCTTCGGGCGCGGCGGGAAGCGGGCCGTCCACCACCGGCTCGTAGGCGGCGACCGATTCCGCGATCCGCAACAGGTCCGCCGCGCTTCCCTGCCGGGCCTCGCCCCACCCCACCGGCTGGCCGCGCAGCATCGCCTCGGGCAGC
>CAYNUZ010000227.1:0-4206 GCA_964400385.1 uncultured bacterium
ACGCCGCCGGGGCGTTGAAGACGGTGAACGTCAGCGGCGCGGAACTTCCGCCGCACCCGTTCCAGGAAGCGGTAGCGCACGAACCGGCCGGCGTCCTCGGGCGAGAGCTTCCGCCGCCGGGCGACCGCGGCGACGTCCTCCCTCGCCACGGTGCAGGGCAGGCCCAGGCGCGCCGCGGCCAGCGCCACGAACGCGGCATCGCGCCGGGAGCCCCGGCGGAGCGCGTGGTCGAGATGGGCCACGTGGAGGCGCAGGCGCAGGGGCCCGGCCAGGGCGTGGAGGGCGTGCAGGAGGGACATCGAATCGGGGCCGCCCGAGACCCCCGCGACCACGCCGTCCCCGGGGCCGAGCAACCCGTGGTCCCGGCTGTAATCCCGCACCGCCCGGACGAATTCACGCGGCGGCACCCGGCTCATGCGGCCAGTATAGAGGGAACGCCGGCGGACGGCCGCCGGCGGACGGGCCTACGCGGTCAGAAGACCGGCCGGATCCGGCCGGTCTCGATGGCTTCCAGCCGGCGGATACGGCGCTCCACCGGGGGGTGGGTGCTGAAGAGGGCGCGCAGGACGCCGCCCGCCCCAAAGGGGTTGGCGATGTAGAGGTGCGCCATCGCCGGGGTCGCGGCCGCCAGCGGCGCCTCGCCCTCGATCCGCGCGTGGATCTTCTCGAGCGCCCGGGCCAGCGCCCCGGGGTTGCCGGTCAGCGCCGCGGCGCCCTCGTCGGCCGCGTACTCGCGCGACCGGGACACCGCCATCTGGATCAGGAAGGCCGCGACCGGCGCGACGAGCATCACGAAGAGCAGTCCCAGCCCGCCGCCCTCGCGGTCGTCGTCCCGGCGGGAGAGGCCGCCGAACATCGCCGCCCAGCGGAGCTGGTCGGCCAGGAACATGATCGTCCCGGCCAGCACCGCCACGATCGTCCCGGTCAGCATGTCCCGGTGCTTGATGTGCGACAGCTCGTGGGCGATGACGCCCTCCAGCTCGGTCGGCGTCAGCAGGTCCAGGATCCCCGTGGAGGCGGCGACCGCCGCGTGCGAGAGGTTCCGGCCCGTCGCGAACGCGTTGGGCGCGTCGTCGTCGATCACGAACACGCGCGGCATCGGCAGCCCGCCCGCGTTGGCCAGCCGCTGGACGACCCGCGTCAGGCGGGGCTCGTCGTTCGGCCCGACCTCCCGGGCCCGGTGCATCGCCAGCACCGCCCTGTCGGAGAACCAGTACGCCGAGATGTTCATGACCGAGGCGAAGAGGAGGGCCAGCAGCATCCCGTGCGCGCCGCCCACGGCGCGGCCCACCAGCAGGAACAGGGCCATGAGGCCCAGCATGAGTCCGAACGTCTTCAGGTAGTTCATCGGCGATCCTCCTTGCCACGCATCGTCACCCCAGTCTACACGGCCTCATTCCGGCAGGCCGCGCGCCAGCATCTCCGAGGGATCAACCGCCACGGTGCCGATCGAAGTTCCAAAGTGGAGGTGCGCCCCCTTCGCCATGCCGGTGGCGCCCGCCGTGCCCACCACCTGCCCCGCCTCCACGCGGTCCCCCGCCCGGACCGCCAGGGCGGTCATGTGCAGGTACGACGAGTGGACGGTCTGGCCGTGGTCGATCACCACGCAGTTGCCGTACATCTTCATCCGGCGGGCCACCGCCACGGTGCCGGCCGCGGCGGCGACCACGGGCATGCCGGCGCCGCTCGCGAAATCCACCCCCTTGTGGGCCATCTCCACCCCGTCCCCGTAGCCGCGGGTCGGGCCGTACGGCGAGGTCACCACGCCCTCCACCGGCCGCCGGAGCGGGCCGGACCACCACGCCACCGGGGTGGCCTGCGCCAGGAAGGCCACGACCGACTCGTGGTTGGCGGCCAGTGCCGCCAGCGATTCCGGCGAGACATTGATTCCCTTGAGCGTCACCCGCGGCAGGGCGGGCCGCCGCACCACGGTGAGGCGGGCCGTGCGGTCGCCGTCGCGCAGCCTGGCCCGGAGGGTGATTCGCCCCGTCGCGGCATCCACCGCCACCGGCACCAGCGCCCGCCAGCCGCCCGGGACGGGAAAGAGCGGGATCCGCCGCCCTCCCGCCTCGATGCGGCCCGGCCCCTCGCCCCCGGCGAGCCGGACGACCGCCCAGCTTCCCTGGACCACGGTCGGCGGGTCCACGCTCATCGCGTCCCCGGCGCAGGCCACGCCGGACAACACGAAAGCCGCGGCGACCAGGATCGCCGCGGCCCCGTGCCGCACCCTCATGCCGTCCGGGAGGACCGCGCCGGTCAGCGTCCCTTGCGGACGGCCAGGGCGCCCGGTTCGCTGTACACCCACGCGGCAACCGAGGCGCCGACCAGCAGCGCCAGCAGGTCACCCAGGGCGGCCAGCTCGGCGCCCGGCGCAAGCCGGGGCGTCCACATCGCCTGCGGCACGAACGACTGGAGGAAGAGCAGCACCCAGACGACCAGCCCGGTCAGGATCGCGGTCTGGAGCCCCGCGCCCAGCCGCGGCCGGACCGCGGCATAGAGCCAGGCCACGACGACGCCCGTGACGAGGTCCAGGACGCACTGGATCTTGACCTGGGTCGTGGAGTCCGCCGCCGGGCGCAGGATCCCCGCCTTCGCCAGCTCCTCGGCCACGTCCTTGAGGAGCACCATGTGGACCAGGCCCTGCTCGAAGAACAGGACCAGTCCCGCCAGCAGCCCGCCGGCGACCACGCGCCATCCGGAAATCCGTCCCATCGTCCGCCCTCCTTGGGGCCGCCGCACCCGGCGGGCCCGAATCCATCCATTATAGGAAAACGCGGCCCGGACCGGCTCAGCCCCTCGCGCTGCCCGGGACGCCCGCAGACGGTCAGCCCCTCGGGTGGAACTTCCGGTGGATCTCGGCCAGCCGGCGCCGGTCCACGTGCGTGTAGATCTGGGTCGTGGCGAGCGAGGCGTGGCCGAGCATCTCCTGGACGTCGCGCAGGTTCGCGCCGCCGTCGAGCAGGTGCGTGGCAAAACAGTGCCGCAGCGTGTGCGGGCTGATCTGCTTCGCCAGCCCGGCCTTCTCGGCGCACGCGTGGATGATCATCCAGACGCGGACCCGGGTCAGGCGCCCCCCGCGCTGGTTCAGGAAGACCTCCTCCCGGTTGCCCCGCGCCGCCCACGCCGGCCGCGCGCCCTCGAGGTACTTCTTCACCGCCGCGAGCGCCGGGCGGCCGATCGGGACCAGCCGCTCCTTGGACCCCTTGCCCGCCACCCGGATCCATTCCTCGGTCCAGTTGATGTCCGTCCGCCGCAGCGAGACCAGCTCGGTGACGCGCACGCCGCACCCGTACAGGACCTCGAGGAGCGCGCGGTCCCGCCACCCCATCGGGGTCCCGGCGGGGGGCTGGTCGAGGAGGCGCTCCACCTCCTCGCGCGAGAGGACGCCCGGCAGGTGCCGGCCCGTCCGGGGGAACTGGACGAGGGCGGTGGGGTCCTCGCCGGCCAGCTTCTCCGCCAGGAGGAACCGGTGGAAGCTCTTGAGCGAGGCAATCGCCCGCATGACGCTGTTGCGGACGTACGCCTCCTCGTGCATCCAGGCCAGGTACCGCTGGACCGCGTCCGGCGTCGCCGCCGCGGGCTCGATCTCCCATTCGCGCAGCTTGCCGAGGTAGGTCCGGACGTCCCGCTGGTACGCGAGCCGGGTGTTGGCGGCGGCCCCGCGTTCGGTCTGGAGATGGAGCGCGAACCGGGCGAGCAGGGCGCCGGCCGGTTCCGCCGCCATCGCCGGCATCAGCCGGGCAGCTTCCCGGCGATGAAGGCCCTGGCGGCGGCGAGCGCGTCGGGCAGCTTCGCGGGGTCCTTGCCCCCCGCCTGCGCCATGTCCGGCTTGCCCCCGCCCGTCCCGCCGATCGCCGCCGCCGCGGCCCGCACGATGTCGGAGGCGTTCAGCCGCGCGGTCAGCCCCTTGCTCACCCGCACCAGCAGGTGCACCTTGTCCTCGCCGCGGCTCCCGAGCACGACGACGCCCTCCTTGAGGGAATCCATCGTCCGGTCGGCCAGGTCGCGCAGAGCCGCGGGTTCGGTGACCGGCGCCTCGGTGATCAGGACCTTGACGCCCCCGATCTCCGCGGCGGCCGCGACCTGCCCCGAGAGCGCGGCCGAGGCGTCCTTGGATTTGAGGGCCTTGAGCGAGGCCTCGAGCTCCCGCCGCTCGTCGAGCAGCTTCTGGATCCGCGCCTCCAGCTCGCGGGGCGGGCACCGCAG
>CAYNUZ010000228.1:0-4160 GCA_964400385.1 uncultured bacterium
CGGTGATGTGATGGAGGCCCGCTGATGGCCCCGCCCGCCGTCTCCCCGGAGGAGAAGAAGCAGCGCAAGCTGCTGACGACGCTCGTCGCCCTCAACGGCATCGCCATCGCGATGCTGCTGGGCGCGATCACGATCGGCGGCCTGCTCATGATGACCAAGCTCAACCCCAAGGCGGTCAAGGTCGAGGACAAGTCCGGGATGCCCGGGCCCACGATCAAGATCGAGGACCAGATCTACAACCTGGGGGAGCCAAACCGGTACGTCAAGGCCTCGATGCAGCTCGAGCTGGGCACGGGCGTGATGAAGGAGAAGGAAGCCGTGGAATTCATGGACGAGGTGAAGCGGCGCGAGCCGCACATCCGCGACCTCATCATCAGCGAGATCAGCGGCAAGACGTTCCGCGAGGTCAGCACCCCGGAAGGGAAGGAACAATTGAAGGAGGAACTGCGGGTGAAGATCAACGCGATCCTGTCGCGCGGCGAGATCAGGGAAGTCATGTTCACGAGTTTCGCCGCGCAATGACGGGCATGGAGGGCGCATGGCCACGACGGTCAAACGAGGGTCGGGATACCGGATGCTGCAGGGCGGGGTGGCCATGTCCGCCTTCGTCCTGGTGCTGCTGGCGCTCGTCATTACGGCAGCCTCGGTGTCAATGATGGCGAAGATCAACCCGCAGAAGAAGAAGCCGGGCGAGGTCCCGCTGCCGGGGCCGACGGTGACGATCACCGACCAGGTCTACAACCTGGGCGAGCCGAACCGCTACCTCAAGGCCACGATCCTGCTCGAGCTGGCCTCGGACAACAAGTCGGAGAAGCAGAACGCCGCGTTCCTGGACGAGGTCAAGCGGCGTGAGCACCAGCTGCGCGACCTGGTGATCCGCGAGGTCAGCGGCAAGACCTTCCGGGAGGTCAATTCGCCGCAGGGCAAGGAGCAGCTCAAGGAAGAGCTGCGCCTCAAGATCAACGAGGTGCTGCAGAAGGGGGAGCTGAAGCGGATCATGTTCACCAGCTTCGCGGTCCAGTAATGGCGGACGAGAAGGCGCCCGCGGCGGCCGGCGGCACCAGCCGGCTCATCACGCTCGCCGTGCTGCTCTCGGGCATCACGGTGGCGCTGTTCGCGGTGGCCCTGACCCTCGGGCTGGTGGCGCTCAACGCCCGGATGCACCCGCAGGCCAAGCCGAAGGTGTACGCCCCGCTGCCGGGCCCGACGTACCTGCTGACGGACCAGGTGTACAACCTGGCCGAGCCCGGGCGGTTCCTCAAGGCCACGCTGGTGCTGGAGATGGACAACGAGGGGAAGTCCGAGAAGCAGATGGCGGCCCTGATGGAGGAGGTCAAGAAGCGCGACCCGCAGCTGCGGGACATTGTGATCCGGACCATCAACGGGCGGACGTTCGGCGAGGTGAACTCGCCGCAGGGGAAAACGGCGCTCAAGGACGAGCTGGTGAAGCGGATCAACACCGTGCT
The DNA here is from genome assembly GCA_964400385.1 of uncultured bacterium. Classification (GTDB taxonomy): domain Bacteria; phylum Oederibacteriota; class CAKKQC01; order CAKKQC01; family CAKKQC01; genus CAYNUZ01. Next base: position 1,467 of record CAYNUZ010000228.1, read on the forward strand.
GGCGAGCGGCGAGCTCAAGCACGTGCTGTTCACCACGTTCGCGATGCAGTAGGGGGACGGGGGCATGGCCGACGAACCGACACTGAGCCAGGAGGAACTGGACGCGCTCCTCGGCGGGCTGGGCGACAAGCCCGCCGGCGAGGAGGCGGGCGCCGCCGCCGGCCGCCCGGGCAAGCCCGGCAAGGTCAAGCCGTACGACTTCCGCCGGCCCGACCGGTTCAGCAAGGACCATATCCGGACCCTCGAGATGGTGCACGACTCCTTCGCGCGCTTCCTCCAGGCGTCGCTCTCCACCTACCTGCGCTCGCTGGTGGACGCCAAGGTGGCCTCCGTCCAGCAGATGACGTACGAGGAGTTCATCAACACGCTGTCCAATCCGACCAGCATCAACACGTTCACGATGGAGCCGCTCAAGGGCAACGCGGTGCTCGAGGTGAACGTGGAGCTGATGTTCGCCATGATCGACCGCGTGCTGGGCGGGCCGGGCATCGTGCCCAAGAAGATCCGGGAGCTGACGGCGATCGAGCAGCCCGTGGTGGAGCGGATCATCGTGCGCGCCCTGGACAACCTCCGGGAGGCCTGGCAGAAGGTGGCGCCGATCGTGCCGAAGCTCGAACAGCTCGACTCGAACCCGCACTTCGTCCAGGTCGCGGCGCCCAGCGAGATCGTGGCGCTGATCGCCCTGGACCTCAAGGTCCGCGAGCAGACGGGCCGGATGCACCTGTGCCTGCCCTACGTCCTGCTGGAGCCGATCGTCCCGCGCCTGCTGGCCAAGGAGTGGATCTCGAGCGGGCAGAAGGGCGGGCCAACCTCGGACAGCATGATCAACCTCAAGCGCGGGCTGGGCGACACCACCCTCAAGGTGACCGCCATCCTGGGCCACGCGACGGTGACGGTCCACGAGGTGCTGGGGCTCAAGGCCGGGGACATCGTCCGGCTGGAGCACAACATCCGGGAGGACCTCACCCTGGAGATCGAGGGCCGGGAGAAGTTCAAGGTGAAGCCGGCCATCGTGAACCGCCGGAAGGGGGTCGTGATCACCGAGGTGATCAAGCCGCCCGAGGACGCATTCTGACATGGGCCCGTTGCCCAAGGAGCCAAAATTGCGTAGCATAGGTGTCCAGACATGCCGCTGAACGAGATCTTTTCCGCGGGGGCCCAAGGCGCGTCCGCCAGCCTGTCGAGCGTCCTCGGCAAGCCGGTGGAGATGACCGTGCGCGGCATCCAGCAGGGGGGATGGGACATCGCCTCCGGCCTGTCCGGCCTCACGGCGGCGGTGCCGGTGACGTTCAGCCAGGAGCTGTCCGGCACGGGCGCGGTCCTGCTGGACGTGCGGCAGGCGGCGCTCATGGGCGAGCTGATGCTCGGCAACGACCCGGCGGAGATGCCGGCGGAGCTGTCCGACCTCAACTCCGCCGCGGCGGCGGAGACGCTCTCGCAGATGGTGACGGCGCTGGGCGACGGCCTGGGCCGCGCCTCGCGCCGCAAGGTCCACGCGACGGCCGGCGAGCTGGCCCCGGTGTCGGGCGACGCCGCCACGGCGGCACGCGGCATCGTCAAGGACAGCCGGATCGCGCTGGTGGAGTGCGAGTTCAAGGTGGGGTCGCACGCGGCCTCGCGCGCCGTGGTGATCGTCGGGGGCGCGGCCGCCGACGCCCTGGCCACCGAGCGCGCCGCGGCGCCGGGCGGGCCCGAGATGACCCTGGGCCCGGCGCAGGGCGCCGGCGGCGGCCAGCGCGTCCAGCCGGTCCAGTTCGGCACCATCAGCGCCCCGGGCTCGGGCGAGGCCGCCTCGATGGGCAACCTGGACCTGCTGATGGACGTGCCGCTGGAGATCACCGTCGAACTGGGCCGCGCCAACCGGCGGGTCCGGGACGTGCTCAGCCTCGGCCCCGGTTCCATCGTCGAGCTCTCAAAGCTCGCGGGGGAGCCCGTGGACCTGCTGGTGAACGGGAAGCTGATCGCCAAGGGCGAAGTCGTCGTCATCGACGAGAATTTCGCCGTGCGCATCATCGAGATCCTCGCGCGCGAAGAACGTCTTGCGGGAGGGCTGTAGCGCAGCAACCGCATTGATCCCCTTCCACCTGGCAACCTGGATGCTCTTCGGGCGGTTCACCGCCGCCGCACCGGGGGCCACGGAATTCCTGGGCGACGCGATGGCCTCGATCGAGGCGAATCGCGCCGTCGCCAAGGAGGGCGGCGCGTTCGCGCTCGCCTTCGGAATCCTCTGGAAACTCCTGCTCGTCGCCGGCCTCATCTGGATCACGGTCTGGCTCCTGCGCCGCACCATGGGGCCCGGCGGGCTCCCGCTCGGCGCCGCGGGCCCCGTCCGCGTCCTGGCCACGCAGCACCTGGACGCCCGCACCGCGGTCTACCTGCTTGAGGTGGGGGAGCGGCTCCTCGTGGTGGGCGCCGGCGGCGGCGCCCTCTCGCTCCTGGCCGAGATCACCTCGCCGGTCGAGCGCGCAACGATCCGCGAATCGCTGGTCCCGGCGGGCGGCCAGTTCGGCTCCTACCTCTCCTCCTGGGCGTCCCGGATGTCCGGTGGCGGCGGGGCCTCCGAGCAGCTGAAGGCGGGCAAGGAGTTCCTCGCGGGCCGCATCGAGGGGATGCGGCGGCAGCGCAAGGCGGGCGGGCCGGCGAAGCCGCCCGAGGGCGGCGAGGCGTGAGGCGCGCCGTGCTCGTGCTGGCCCT
>CAYNUZ010000229.1:0-4117 GCA_964400385.1 uncultured bacterium
CGCCTCCGACGGCATCGTCTACCAGGCGCTGGGCGGCGCGGACGCGCCGCTGACGGACTGGGCCGAGTTCTTCGATCCCGCGCACTTCCTCACGCCGGGAGCGGACCTGCCGGGCGACTGGGCGGATCCGCGGTTCCGGCGGCTCGCGGGCCGGTTCGCGCTCGTGGCGTGGATCGTGGCGGCCGCCCTCCTGGTCCGCGGGATGCGCTGGCAGCGCTCGGGCGACCGGTTCGCGTGGCGCATCGGGCCGGACCGCCAGCTCGCGGCGGGGTGTGCGGCGCTGGGGACGCTCTACCTCTGCCAGCGGCTCGGGTGGGTGGCGACGGGGGCGGACCGCATCCTCGTCTACCCGGTGCTGGGCGTGGCCGCCCTCTGGGCGGCGGTCCACGGGATCCGGATCCTGTCCCGCGAATACGCGGAGGCGCAGGACCCGTTCTGGCTCGGGGTCTCGCTGGTGCTCGCGGGATCCACCGCGTGGCTCTGGTGGATGCACGCCGCCCTGGTTCCTTCGCTGTGGGCCGCGGCGGCGGGCGCCCTCTTCTTCGGCCGCGGCCTGCGCGGCATCCGCCGCGGGCTGTGGACCGGCTGGCGGCTGGCGTGGGGCGGATGCGTCCTGGTGCTCGAGCTGGCGGCCTTCCTGCCGCCGCTGGGGTTCGCCGCCCTGACGTGGGGGAAGGCCGCGTTCACGATGGGGCCCACCTCGCCGCTGGTGCAGGGGCTCACGGCGGCGCCGGAGCGGTTCAGCTGGTCGGACGACGGCCTGCACGCGGCGTATGCGGTCCAGCGGAACGGGGCCACGGTGCTCCAGCTCGTGGATGCCTCCGGCACGGGGTGGAACCCGGTGGCCGCCCCGGTCGAGTCGGGGCAGGCGTCCCCGCGGTTCGCGCCGGACGGGGGCGCGGTGGCCGTCGTGACGCGCAAGGGCGGGGACACGATCGTCGAACTGACCGGCATGGACGGCCGGCGGCGGTGGAGCAGCCGGCTGGCCGGCGCTCCCGCCCCCGGGCTCCAGCCGTGCTGGTTCCGGTCCGGGGCGTCCATGCTGGTCCTGACGTCCGCGGCCGAAGGGACCCGGGTCTGGCGGCTGGGGCGCGAGAAGGGGGACGCGGTGCGCCTGATGACGGTGACCGAGCGCCTCGCGTGGCCGTGCCTCTCGGGGGACGGGCTCCGGTTTGCGGCGGCGGTCCTGCCCGGGCCGGACGCGGGGGACGCCGGGCCGGACCGCGTGCCGGGGCTGGCGATCGTCTGGCTGGCGGGGCAGCGGGTGGTCAAGCTGGAGCCGCATCCGGATCCGCGGGAGCCGCTGCTGCTCTACGAGCCGTCGGAGGAGGGCCTCGCGGTGCTCGCGTTCCTTGACCGCGTGCGGGACGGCGCACGCGACCGGCTGGCACGCGTCCGGGCGGTGCTCCAGCGTCTCGCGCGCATCTTCGGGTGGTCGGTGCAGGTGCCGGAGCTGTGGATCCGCAAGCCCTGGCATCCGCCCCGGCCGGTGTCCCGGGAGTTCGTCTGGAAGGATTACGATGCGGTCCGCGAGGTCGTGCTCTCGGACGACGGCCATTCCCTGGCGTGCGTGGCGCGCCGCGGCGACGGCCGGGACCTGCTCCTGTACATGGGGGCGGACGGGGACCACCTGCGCACGCTCCTGCGCACCCGGGGCATGCTGTACCACCTCCACTGGGCGCCCTTCAAGAACCGGATCATGGTGGTCGAGCAGACCCAGTCGCTGCTGGCGCCGTTCCCGGCGCACCGGCTCCTGGTGGTCAACGGGCTGCCGGAAAAGGCGGAGGTCGAGGTGGTCGTCCCCTTCACCCCGTGGATCCACTCGCCGCAGTTCTCCCCGGACGGCCAGCGGCTGGTCTACGGGGCGCCCGACCGGTTCTGGCGGCCCGCCATCCACCCGGAGCCGACGTTCGGCCTCTTTGAGATCGCGCTGGAGTCGGAGATCGGGATCCTGGGGCCGCCGCAGGCCCCCGCGGCCGCGCCCAAGGAGTGAACCTCCCCGCGGCCGGTCGGGTGCTCGCCGAGGCCCTCCCGCGCACCCACAGCCACGAGCAGGACGCCCTCATCGCCATGCTCCCGTATTTCTGGCTGGCCGTGGCCTTCGCCGCCGGCCTGCTCGCGGGCGCGGCGGGGCTCCTGGTGCTCCAGCGGTTCCGGCGGGCTCAAGCCGGACGCGGCTGGAAGTAGGCCCGGGCCGGGGCCGTCGGTTTCAGGCCGCCATTCGCGTGTAGTATAATTTCCGCAATGGTCCAGCCGCAGCAGCCGCAACCGCAGAAGGGGCAGAAGCCGAAGGGGCCGGCGCCGATCGCCCAGCAGGACTCGAAGTTCATGGAGTACGTCAAGGTCAACGGCATCTTCTGGGGCTTCCTGGTCCTCCTGTGCGTCGCGGTCTACATTGATTGCGCGATCTCCGGCGTTATCAAGTTCGGGGACGAGCCCGACGAGGTCATGAAGCAGGTCTTCACCTTCATCCTCGGGGTCTTCGGCGGCGGCTTCACGGCGGTCTCGATCTTCGACGCGCTGTACGACAAGTTCGCCGGCCCGGAAGAGGCCGAACCCGCCGGCTGATCCGGCTCCGGCCCTCCGCTTCACCCCTTCGTTTCGCCTGAGATGAGCACCCAGACCATTTCCCTCCCGCTCACCGACCTCGACTACGACCTCCCGCGCGACCTGATTGCCCAGGAGCCGCTGGCCGAGCGGGACGGGTCCCGCCTGATGGTAGTCCGGCGGTCGGCCGGGATTGTCGATCATCACACTTTCCGCGACCTTCCGGCGCTGCTCGCGGCGGGCGACCTGCTCGTCGTCAACGAGTCGAAGGTGGTCGCCGCCCGGCTGCGGCTGGTGCGCGAGGGGACCGGCGGGCGGATCGAGGCGCTGCTGGTCGCACCCCGCGGCCCGGCGGTGTGGGAGGCGCTGGTGACGGGCGCCGGGCGGCTCAAGCCCGGCAACCGGCTGGCGCACGCGGGGACGCCGGACCGGCCGGTGCTGGAGGCCGTCGAGCCGGCCGGCGAGGGCCGGTGGATCCTCCGCGGCCTCGACGGTGATCCGGCGGCGATCGAGGCCCTGGGCGAGCCGCCTCTGCCCCCGTACATTGACCGGCCCGACGGCGCCCGGATCGCCGAGGATACCGCCCGGTACCAGACGGTCTACGCCGCGCGGCCCGGCTCGTCGGCCGCGCCGACGGCGGGCCTCCACTTCACGCCTGCGGTGTTCGACGCCCTCGGCCGCGCGGGTGTCGGCACGGCCCGGGTGACGCTGCACGTGGGGCCGGGGACCTTCCTGCCCGTCAAGACCGACCGGGTCGAGGACCACCGGATGCATCCCGAGCCGTTCGCGGTGCCCGCGGCGGAGCTGGCGGCCATCCGCACGGCGCGCGCGGCGGGCCGGCGGCTGGTCGCGGTCGGCACCTCGTCGGTGCGGGTGCTGGAGACCCTCGGGGACGAGGGGCTGGCCCGGGTGGGCGCGGCGGAAGGGACGACCGGGCTGTTCATCATCCCGGGCTTCCGGTTCGCGGTGGTGGGGGCCATGCTGACCAATTTCCACCAGCCGCGGTCCACGCCGTTCGCGCTCGTGGCGGCGCTGGCCGGACTGCCGCTGTTGCGGCAGGCGTATGCGGAGGCCGTCGGCGCCCGGTACCGATTCCTCAGCTACGGGGACGCGATGCTGGTGCTGCCGTAATGGCGATGACCTTCACGGTCGAGGCCACCGATGGCGCGGCGCGGGCGGGGCGGTTCGTCCTGCCGCGCGGCACCGTGGAGACGCCCGCGTTCATGCCGGTGGCCACGCAGGGGGCGATCAAGGCGGCCGGGCACGACGATATGGAGGCGCTGGGGTACCCGCTGATCATGGCGAACACCTACCACCTGGCGGTGCGGCCCGGGCTCGAGACGATCAAGGCGCTGGGGGGGCTGCACGCCTTCATGGGGTGGCCGGGGCTCCTGGCCACGGACTCCGGCGGGTTCCAGGTCATGAGCCTGGCGCAGTTCCGGGTGCTGGACGACGAGGGCGTGACGTTCCGGACCCCGCTGGACGGCTCGACCCACCGGTTCACGCCGGAGAACGTGGTGGCGATGCAGGAGGCCTTCGGGTCCGACCTGGCGATGGTCCTCGACGAGTG
>CAYNUZ010000230.1:0-4115 GCA_964400385.1 uncultured bacterium
TTCGACCTGATCCCGAACCTGGTCGCGACCGTCAAGGGCTACGCCAAGCACGAGAAGGACCTGCTCACCGAGGTCACGAAGCTGCGGAGCCAGTGGGGCGCGGCCAAGACGCCCGAGGCCCGGATCCAGTCGGCCGGCGCGCTCGAGGGCGCCCTCTCCCGGCTGCTGATCGTGGCCGAGAACTACCCGAACATCAAGGCGGACGCCGCGTTCACCCGGCTGCAGGACGAGCTGGCCGGCACCGAGAACCGGATCGCCGTGGAGCGCATGCGGTACAACGAGATCGTCCAGTCGTACAACACGCTGGCCCAGCGGTTCCCGACCAACCTGGTCGCGAAGATGACCGGATTCAAGCCGTCGGAGGCGTACTTCAAGATGGAAGAGGCCGCCGCGAAGGCGCCGAAGGTCGAGTTCTAGCCCGTCTTCCGGTCCGCATGAACCGGATCGGCGCCGCGGTCGTCCTGGCCGCGGCGCTGTGCGTTCCGCGGGTTGCCCCCGCCCTGCCCGCGCGGCCGGACGGGCCGGTCGCCGACCTCGCGGGAATCCTGGATGGGGATACCCGGACCGCGCTCGACGACCTGTCCCGCGTCACGCTGGCCAAATCCGGCGCCGTGCTCGTGGTGGCCACCGTGCCTTCGCTCGAGGGCATGACCGTCGAGGACTACGCCGTCCGCCTGTTCAAGGACTGGGGCATCGGGGAAAAGGGGAAGAACAACGGCGTGCTGCTGCTGGTCGCACCCGCCGAGCACAAGGTCCGGATCGAGGTGGGATACGGGCTCGAGGGCACCCTCCCCGACGGCCGGTGCGGGGAGATCATCCGGTCCGAGATCATCCCCGCGTTCCGCCGTGGCGCCCCGGCCGAAGGTGTGCTCGCCGGCGCACGGGCGATTGTCGTCACCCTCGGTGGAGAACCAACTGGAACCTCCTCGAGAAGTGACGGACATTCTGCTGACGATGCCTCCCGGACGCTCGATGATCCAAAGCCGTTGCTTGGCGCCGTCATGCTCATCCTCGCCGCGTTTGCCTTCGGCATCGGGATCGGATTCATCGAGGTGGGGCACCGGTCGGCATTCATCCTCTGCGCCATGGCCCTCGTCGTCGCGGTGGTCGGCATCGTCATCGCATTGAAGATCCTCTCCAGCATCCTCTGGGTTCTTGCTTATCTCGCCGCGCACACGGGGGAAATTCTCGCCAGCGGGCGGATGAAAAGCACGGGGCGGAGGGGTGGCGGGGGCTGGACTTCCGGCGGGTTCGGCGGCTGGTCGGGTGGCGGCGGCGGAGGGGGCGGGAGCAGCTTCGGCGGGTTTAGCGGTGGATTCTCGGGCGGCGGGGGGGCGAGCGGAAGCTGGTAACCCGCGTGCTCCGGCGACTGGTGTCGCGCCTCTTTTCCCGGCAGGTCGTCCCCTACCTCGTCATGCTGCCCTTCCTCCTGTACATGTTCCGCGGGGAGATCCGGTGGGCGCGCGGGTGGGTCCGGGACCGGCTCGCCGCCCGTACCGTCCGGCTCCCGCCGCCGCCCGCCGGGAGGATCCTGGATGCCGCGGGCGTGCTGGATCCGGGGGCCCGGTCCGCGCTGGCGGACCTGGCCCGCACGATCGAGGCCCGGACCGGGGCGGAGGTGGACGTCGTGACCGTCCCCACCCTGCAGGGCATGACCGTGGAGCACTTCGCCAACCGGCTGTTCAACACCTGGAAGCTCGGGAAGGCGGGCCGCAACAACGGCGTCCTGCTGCTGATCGCGCCGGCCGAGCACCGGGTCCGGATCGAGGTCGGGTACGGGCTGGAGGCGGAGCTGCCGGACGGGATGTGCGGCGACATCATCCGCAACGCGCTGGTCCCCGCGTTCAAGGTCGGGCGGTTCGGGCCGGGCGCGGTGGAGGCGGTGACGCGGATCGGCCGGATCATCGGCGGGCTACCGCGCGACGAGGCCCCCTTCTTCGGCACCCCCGCGGCCCGGGACGGGGCCACGCGGCTGCTCGACGGCGCGCACCTCCTCTCACCCCGGACGCGCGAGCTGACCGCCAACGAGCTGGGGCTCATCCGGGAGCGGTTCGGGATCGAGGTCTACGTGATGACGGTCCCCTCCCGCGGCGGCCGGCCGGTCCAGGACGTGGCACAGGAGCGCTTTCTCTCGCTCCCCCTCGACCCGGCGCGCCGCGCCCGGGCCATGCTCCTGCTGGTGACGGCACACGAACACGCGGCCCGGTTCGTCCTCGGCGACGGGCTCGGCCGTGCCGTGTCTCCGGAACAGGCGGATCGGCTGGCGCGGACGATGGAGGCCGAACTGGCGAAGGGGAATGTGCTCGGCGCGTTCTGGAGCGCCGCCGCCGATCTTGACCACCTGCTGGCCGGGCGGATGACGATGCTCGGGATCCCCCGGACCCCGGACCAGGCCGACCGCGCGCGCGACGACCTGCGGCGGGCGGGCGGCCTGGGGCTGGCATTGACGACACTCTTTCTCTGTATCTTTGTCGCGATCGGCGGAATCCTCGCGGGGGCCGGATGGGCTTCTCGAACCGTCTTCCTTGTCATCTTTGGCACGATCTTCGCCGCCGTCCCCCTGATTGGATTCGGACTCGAACCGGTTTCCCTCGGGATGTGGTGGCCGGTCATCGTGATGGGGAGCGTGACCCTCATCTGCGCCCGGGTGGGGTGGGAGATCGGCGGAAACCACATGGCGTACTGGACCGAGGGCGGAACTGGCGCGGCCGGAAGCGGCCGGAGTGGGCGGAGCTCCGATGCAGGCTGGACCTGGGGCGGGTCCGGCGGATCGGGAGGCTTCGGCGGGAGCGGAGGTGGAGGCGGCGGAGGCGGTTCTGGGGGGGGCGGCGCGAGCGGGAGCTGGTAGTTCTCCGCTCCGACTCACCCCGCCGGCGGGGCGTACTGGGCGAGGCCGTTGCCGAAGGACCAGTTCTCCTTCTTCACCTCGGTGAGGTTGATCAGGACGTCCTCCTTGCGCACGCCCAGCTCGGCATGGAGGTTCACGGCGACCGCGTGATAGAAGGCCTGCTTGGCCTCGAGCGTGCGGCCCTCGTTGAGCGTGACCTGGATGAAGACCACCCCGTCGGTGCGGGCGATGCCGAGGTACTGCGGGTCGTAGACGAGCGTGGCCTGGTCCCCGTGGGTGATCACCTGGAACCGGTCGTCGGCGGGCACCTTCATGGTGTCCACCATGGCCTGGTGGACGATGCCCCCTACCCGGGCCCCGAAATTGTCCGGCCGGCCCTTCCCCACCGCGATGCGTACCAACGGCATGTTGTCCTCCTCCCCACGACGCCCCGCGCCGCTGCCATACTATATCGGACATGGTGATCCTGGGCATCGAATCCTCGTGCGACGAGACCGCCGCGGCGGTGGTCGAATCCGGTTCGCGCGGAACCAACCCGCGGCTGCGGTCCAGCGTCGTGGCGTCCCAGATGGCGGTGCACCGGCCGTACGGCGGGGTCGTGCCGGAGCTGGCGTCGCGCAGCCACATCCGGTTCATCACCGAAGTCGTGGACGAGGCGATGCGGAAGGCGCGCGTGCCGCTCCGGCGCGTGGATGCGGTCGCGGCCACCGCGGGCCCCGGGCTGGCCGGGGCGCTGCTCGTGGGCCTGACCGCGGGCAAGGCGCTCGCGTACCTCCTCCGCAAGCCGTTTCTCGCGGTGAACCACATCGAGGCGCACGTCTATGCCGCCTTCCTCGAGGCGCCGCGCCTCCGGCCGCCGCTGCTGGCGCTGGTCGCGTCCGGCGGCCACACCGAGCTGATCGCCATGCCCCGGCACGGCACGTTCCGGATCCTCGGCCGCACCCGGGACGACGCCGCGGGCGAGGCGTACGACAAGGTGGCCAAGCTGCTCGGGCTGGGGTTTCCCGGGGGCCCGCGGCTGGAGAAATTCGCCCGCCGCGCGACCCGGGCCGACCGGCTGCCCGTGGCCCGGATGAAGGACGCGAGCCTGGACTTCTCGTTCAGCGGGCTCAAGACCGCCGTGGCCAACCTCGCCCCGGGTTCCGCGGACCGCGCGGCGCTGGCCGCCGGGTTCCAGCGGGCGGTGGTCGAGGCGCTCGTGGGCCGGACCGGCGCCGCCCTCGCCTCCACCCGGGCCCGCACCCTGGTCCTGGCCGGGGGCGTGGCC
>CAYNUZ010000231.1:0-4104 GCA_964400385.1 uncultured bacterium
CCCGGCCAGGGCCAGCAGGGCCGCCGCCAGCGCACCGCCTACCAGCTGAACGGCTCCCGCTGGCTCACGCCGGCGAAACTCTGGTTGACCTCCACCTTGCCGAAGTTCTCGAACTTGTGGAAGACGTCGGGGTCGTCCGGCAGCGGGTTCCAGCGGCGGCCCACGCTGGCCTTGAACCGGGACGTCCGGAACTCCAGCTGCGTCGTGTTGCCGTACGTCGTGGTCTGGGTGGCCGCGAGGGACGACGGCGCGTTGCGGTTCAGGAACGAGCTGGCGTCGAGCAGCACCGTGCGGTTGTTGAGGTAGAAATTGGACCCCAGCGCCCGGCCGATCGTCACCTCCTGGTTCTGGAGCGCCGAGGCGATGACGGACGGGTTGCCCGCCGCGGCCGGATCCGCGCTCCCCCCGCCGCCCGCCGCGGCCGTCGTGGCGGCCGCCGCCTGGTGGCGCTTGGCCTGGTCGGATTTCTTGACCGAGAGGTCGATCCCGGCCATCCCGAGCAGCCACTTGAGCGGCTTGAGCACCAGGTTTAACCCCTGCGAGAACCCCGCGCCCGTGAGCTCCGAGCCCATGTTGGCTCCGGTGGTCAGCGCGTCCACCCCGGTGAGCGCCACGAACAGGTCGCTCTGCGTCGGGGTGAGGGTGACCGGATGCGACTGGCCCTGCGCCGCCGGCGCGGTCCCCGCGCCCCCCGCCCCGGCGGCGGGCGCGTTCCCCGGCGCCGTCGCCTCCGTCGTCACGATCCCCGTGATCGTCTTGGGCTCCGACGCGAAACTCATCCGGAAGTTCATGAGCCGGGGCTCCTCCTGCTCGCGCGTCCCCTGGTCGTCCTTGGGCGGCTCGAGAATCAGGCGCACGTGCAGCTCGTCCACGGTGGCCGCCTCGCCCGCGGCCGACTTGAGGGTCCGGTCGAAGAGGATCGTCTCGCCCGTCAGCTCCACGTTGGCGCGGAACCCGGCCCCCAGGAAGACCACCCGCTGCTTCTTGCCCGGCTCGTCCACGAGGGTGAACGGGATGGAGGTGAGGAACGGCGGGGTGACCGTGGGCAGGACGAGGCTGATCTTGCTCCCCGGTTCCATCACCAGCTCCCCGTCGGCCGCATACTCGTCGCGGACCTTGGAGAGGCGCATCTTGCTCCCCTCCTTGATCCGCACGTCGAATTCCACCGCCAGGTCCCGGACGAACCCCTGGACGCTGGCCGAGGCGCTCCGGCCGTTGGAGAACTGGTGGAAGAAGTTCCGGCGGGCCTCCTTGTCGGTCAGCAGCTTCGCCCCGGCCCGGCGCATCTTGCTGAAGATGGACTCCGGCGTGTAGAGGACGTTGCGGCCGAACGACACCGTCCCGAGGAAGTTGACCCGCCGGGTAAACCACGACGGCGCGGCCTCCCCGGGGGCGGCGGCCGCCGCCTTCTTCCCCGGCGCAGCCGCGCCGCTTCCCCCCCCGCCCACGTAGAAGATCGTCCCCTCCGACAGCACCAGGTCCGCCCCGGTCTGGTCGTTGGGGCCGGCGACCGTGATCTGGCTGTCGTCCGCGTCCTTGTGGAGCGTGGCGTTCAGCTTCGCGCGGATGTCCGCCACCCCCTCGATGGCCAGGGGCAGGCCGCGGACCGCCTTGCCCTTCTTCGCGGACACCGTCTCGGTCGAGAGATCCACCTCGCCGAGGTCCCAGCCATTCATCCCGAACCGCCCCAGCACGACCTGTTTCTGCTTGTCCACCGTGACCTCGACGCGCAGGTTCTGCGCCTGGCTGTCCACCATCACGGCGTTGGCCGACCAGCCCTCGATGTCCCGGTCGAAGAGCCGGTCCTTGAGGACGATCCGGCCCCCGCTGCCCGCGATGTTCCCGCTCCACAGCGGGTAGGAGGAGGTGCCCGCCACGTCGAGCACCACCTGCAGCTGGCCGTCGGCCTGCTTGACGAGGTCGAGGCGCTTGAGCATGTCCAGCCGGCCGTGCGCCTCGCAGTGGAACCGGATCGGGACCTTCCCCGCCCGGGCAAAGGCCTCGACCGGGATCACGCCGTAGGCGGTGACCGCGGTTCCCTCCGGCCCCCAGACCAGCTCCATCGGCGATTCGGCGGGAACCGTCATGGTCATCTTCTCGAAGACGAACTTGGGGACGCGGATCGAGTCGCCGAGGACGGTCTTCCCGATGCGCACCCCGGACGCGACGGCCTCGGCCGTGATCACCGGGTCCTTGAGGGGGCCGGCGATCCGGATGCTGCCGCTGGCGCGTCCGTCGAACCCCTTGGGCGGCGCGACCCCCGAGATGGCCAGGATCTGCGGCAGCCGCTCCTGGACCTCCACCCGGCAGCCCTCGCAGCGCGGCTCGGGCCCCAGCACGATCGTGCCGGTGGCCGCGACGGTATTGCCCGCCGTGCGCGCGTCCAGGGTGACCGCGCCGCGCTCGAACCGCGCCCGCGCGTCGAGGTCCCCCACCGGCAGGCTCTGGGCCGTGAACCCGGACACCTGGACGTGCAGGTTCCCGGTCAGCGCATGCGCCGGCCCCTCCAGGTCCGCCTCGAGCGCCCCCCGGCCCGCGTAGCCCCGCCGGCCGATCGGCGACTGCGCCACGTCGATGCCGCCGGCATTGAGCCGGAACTTGAGCTGCGGCTCGCCCCCGTCCAGGCCGCCCACGGTGCCGCCCCCGGTGAACGAGCCGCTCCACAGGCGGGCCCGGAGGTTGGTCAGCCGCACGTCCGCGAGTGAGTAGACCGCCTCGGCCACGACGTCCTCCGCGCGGAAGGCCGGGACCCCGAAGGAGGGCGCGGTCAGCTTCCCCGCGAACATCGGGTGGCGGCCGGTGCCGGTGGCCGAGAACTCGAAGGAGAACTGGCCGTCGAAGTCGTCCGGCAGCCCGGGCGACAGGGGCTTGAGCGCCCGCGCCGGTACCTTGTCGAGCCGGCCGTTGAGCCGCAGCTTTCCCTGCCCGAGGTTTCCCAGGTGTCCGGCAGCGGAGAGCGCCCCCGAGAGCACCCGGGCGTCCAGCCGCTCCAGCGCGATCTCGCGCTCCTCGAGCGACCCCACCGCCTCCGCATCCGACACCAGCGAGGCGCCCCGGTAGGCGATCGAGCCCGCGGTCAGCTCCAGCGACCCCCGGCCGGTGGTGTTGTCGATGAGCTCCTCCGTGGACATGAACCCGCCCTGGACCTCCAGCTCGGCCTTGAGCAGCCCGCCCACCCGGACCGGGATGGACGGGTCGGCCATGCGCGCCAGGTCGCTCAACTGCCCGAGGTCCAGGTGCTCGATCGAGAGCGCCCCCTCGAAGTTCTTGAGGCCCAGGTGGCACTTGCCGTTCATCGCGATCGTCGCCTCCGGCGAGATGATGAGCTTGAGCGACCCGTCAATGTGCGGGAGGTCGCGCAGGTTCAGGTTCCCGCTGATCCGCTTGACCTCCAGGACCGGCGCGCCCCGGCGGGTCAGGACCACCGACCCCTTGTCGATGCCCAGCCAGGTCTTCGGCATCGCCGGAAAGGTGGCGGGCGGCTCGGTGCCGGCCTTGGGCCGGCGCGTCCCGGAGGCCTTGAGGTCCTCCATCGCCAGCTCCACGTGCGGCTCGATCAGGGTGACCTTCCGGATGCCGTTGGCCCACCGCCGCGGGTGGAGCACGATGTAATGGAGGCTGTAGTTGATCACCAGCTCCTTGACCGCGACGAGGGTGCCGGCCTTTTCCCCGGCGCCCCGGGCGATCTTGAGGCCCTGGACCGAGAAGTAGGTGATGAGGTTGGTATTGACACCCTGGAAGGACACCTCGCGGTTGAGGCTGGTCGTGAGCTGCTTGTGCAGCATATTCGGCAGGACGTTGTGGATCAGGTACCCGCGCACCGCCCAGAACGCCACGAGCGCGGCCGCGGCCGCACCGACCAGCGTGATCCGCAAACGATGACCCGCGAAGAAGCTCATGGGGAGGCCCCTATTGTATCGCGCCGTCCCGGAGCTGCCGCAGCGTTTCCGCGAGGTTCGCGCGCGCCACGCCGTTGGCCGGATCCAGCGCCAGCGCGCGCCGCATCCAGCGGGCGGCCTCCGCGTACCGGTGCTGTTCGTACAGGTAGCCGCCGAGCGTGTCGCAGACCGCCGGCAGCTCCAGGCCGCGCCGGACCGCCTCGCG
>CAYNUZ010000232.1:0-4080 GCA_964400385.1 uncultured bacterium
CGAGCCACTTGGCGAGGACCAGCTTCTGCTGGTTGCCGCCCGACAGGTGGCGCGCGAGCTGCCGGAGGCCGGGGGTCCGGACCCTGAGGCGGCGGACGATCGCGTGCGCCTCCCGCCGCTCCGTTGCGCCGCGCATGAACCCCAGCCGCGAGAGGCGGCGCAGCGAGGCGAGCGAGATGTTCTCCATGACCGGCAGCCCCAGCACCAGCCCGTGCGCCTTGCGGTCCTCGGGCAGGAGGCAGACGCCGCCCAGCTTGGCATCCCCCGGTGAGCGGAAGGCCACCGGCCGGCCGTGGACGAGGAGACGTCCCGCGGTCAGCCGGTCGGCGCCGACGAGGCACCGCGCGAGTTCGGTCCGGCCGGATCCGATGAGGCCCGAGAACCCGAGGATCTCCCCGGCGTGGAGGGAGAAATTCACCGGACCGAAGACGCCGGCCCGCGCGACCCCCTCGGCCTGCAGCGCGACCGCGGCCCGCGGGCGGGGGAGCGTGGGAAAGACCCGCGACAGCGGCCGGCCCACCATCTGGTTGACGAGGCCCCCGTCCGAGACGGCGCTCAGGCGGGAGGTGGCGACCCGCCGGCCGTCGCGGAGCACCGTCACCCGGTCCCCGATGGCCCGGGCCTCCTCGAGGCGGTGGGTGATGTAGATGACGGCCACGCCCGCCCGGCGCAGCCGCCGGATGGTGGCGAACAGGTCGCGGGTCTCCGTCTGGGTCAGCGCCGCGGTCGGCTCGTCCATCACGATCAGGCGCGCGCGCAGCGAGAGGGCGCGCGAGATCTCGACGAGCTGCTGCCGGGCCACGGGCAGGTCGCGCACCGGCGTCGCGGCCGGGAATCCGGCGTGCAACCCGCGCAGCAGCCGGTCCGCATCGGCTTCCATCGCGGCCCGGCGCACGAGCCCGTAGCGCGTCGGCTCCCGCCCCAGGAAGATGTTCTCGGCCGCGGAGAGGTTGGGGACCAGGTTCATCTCCTGGTAGATCATCGCGATGCCGGCCGCCCGGGCCTTGAGGGGGGTGGAAAGGTCCGCCTCGCGTCCCTCGATCCGGATCGTCCCGGCGTCCGCCCGGTAGGCCCCGGCCAGGACCTTCATGAGGGTGGATTTGCCGGCGCCGTTTTCCCCGAGCAGGAGGTGGACCTCGCCCCCGTTCACGGCCAGGTCCACCCCATCCAGGGCCACCACCCCCGGAAACTGCTTGCGGATCCCGCGCATCTCGAGCAGGGGCGTCATGGGAGACAGTTTAAACGAGTGCTATCCTTATAGACACATCGGGGCGCAGCCCAGGCGCTGGACCCTGTCACGGAGGTTGTGGTCTCGGGTCGTCGCCGCAGGAGCGGCTGCGCCCCGTATTGAATCAGCGGTATTCAAACCATACATCGGGGCGTAGCCGGAGCCGGCTGCGTCCCGTTGAAGGCAGTTAATACAACGGGGCGTAGCGCAGTGGTAGCGCGCCTGCCTTGGGCGCAGGAGGCCCCCGGTTCGAACCCGGGCGCCCCGAGTTTTTGAGTATCAATGCGGCCATAGCTCAATTGGAAGAGCAACCGGTTTCTACCCGGTTGGTTGGGGGTTCGAGTCCCTCTGGCCGTGGGAATTCTTTATCGGCAACCGGTTTCTAGCGCAAGCGCCGCCGAAGGCGGCGAGCAATATTAATGGTCCTTTTCTGCTGCGCCGGCGAGTCCCCGAGCCACCCGGTTGGTTGGGGGTTCAAGTCCCTCCGGCCGCGGACTTGATCGTATAATGCGACGTTCACGGTGGCTGTAGCTCAATGGTAGAGCGCTTGGCTGTGGCCCAGGAGGCCGCGGGTTCGATCCCCGTCAGCCACCCACCTTTTTTATGACATGAAGGATCCATGGCGGAAGCGGTAAGGACCGTCGCGTTCATCCCGGGGGACGGGATCGGGCCCGAGGTCGCCTGGGCGGCGCGCCGGTGCGCCGAGGCCACCGGCATTCCCATCCAGTGGGAGGAGTTCGATCTCGGGCAGGAGCGGTTTCTCCGGTCCGGCGATCCGCTCCCTCCCGCGGCGGCCGGCGATCTCCTGCGGTTGCGCATCGCGCTCAAGGCCCCCCTCGAAACCGGGTACGGCGGCCTCGTCCGGAACCCCAACTCCCTGCTGCGTGAACTGTTCGGCGTTTTTGCATCGGTCCGCCGCTGCCGGTCGGCACAGCAGGACCTGGACCTGGTGGTCATCCGCGAGGAAGGCGGGGGCGTGCGCGAGCTGCAGGCCGGTGATCCGGCCTGGGGGCCGCTGGACGGTCCTGCCGGCGGCTCCGCCGCGGTGCGGTTCACGGATCCCGCGCGCGCGCGCGCGTTCTTCGAATTCGCCTTCACGCGCGCGGAGCAGGCGGGCCGCAAGCGCGTGACGGTCGCGCACAAGGCGAACGTGTTCAAGCGGACGGACGGGATGTGGCTCAAGGCGGCCGAGGAGGCCGCGCGCAACCATCCGGCCCTCGATTTTGAGGACCAGCTCGTGGACCATGTCGCGTTGCAGCTCGCGCGCACGCCCCACCGCTTCGATGTGGTGATCGCCGGGGAGGCGTACGGCGATATCCTCGGCGACCTCGCCGTGGGGCTGGCGGGGGGGCTGGGGGTGGTGCCGCAGGCCCTGCATGGGGCCCACGGGGCGATCTTCACCTCGGTGCATGGCACCGCCCCGAAATACGCGGGGCTGGACCGGGCCAATCCCTGCGCCATGATCCTGGCGGCCGCCGACATGCTGCAGGAGATCGGGGAGCTCAAGGCCGCCGGGATGATCGAGGGGGCAGTCGGGGAAGCCCTGGCCCGGGAGGGGGGGGATCCGGGCGAGGCGGGAACCGGCGGCTTCGTGAATGGCATCATCGAGTCCATCCACACGGGCTCCCTGAGCCGGCTGACCCGCCAGAGCGAGGAAACCCTTTAAAAGGCCCCCTTTTCGCCTGTTTCGGTCCCGCTGGAGTGGGCCTGACCGGAGGGTCCGCCCGGAAAACGGCCAGCCGGGGCAAGGGGTTGACATCGCTTCGCGAAGTAGGCTATAACATCCGACGCCCGGAAGATGTCTTCCCGGCGGGTAGTACCCTCCAGGACCTCTCGTAGGTTTCCTGTGGTTCTTTGAAAACCAGGTAGGCCGCACCCCAATTTCAATTTCAATATTTTGGAGAGTTTGATTCTGGCTCAGGACGAACGCTGGCGGCGTGCCTAAAACATGCAAGTCGTGCGGGATACCCGCAAGGGTGTTCAGCGGCGAACGGGTGAGTAATGTGTGGGAATCGGCCCTCGAGACGGGAACAACCCGCCGAAAGGCGGGCTAATGCCAGATGCGATAGGTTCGGGAAACTGGTCCTATCAAAGGATGGCCTCTGTTTACAAGCTATCGCTTGAGGAAGAGCCCACATCCTATCAGCTAGTTGGCGGGGTAATGGCCCACCAAGGCGATGACGGGTAGCTGGTCTGAGAGGACGGCCAGCCACACTGGGACTGAGACACGGCCCAGACTCCTACGGGAGGCAGCAGTTGGGAATATTGCACAATGGACGAAAGTCTGATGCAGCGACACCGCGTGTGGGATGAAGGCCTTCGGGTTGTAAACCACTGTCAGGGGGGACGAAGTGTTCCGGGTGAATATCCCGGAATGTTGACGGTACTCCCAGAGGAAGCCACGGCTAACTCTGTGCCAGCAGCCGCGGTAAGACAGAGGTGGCAAGCGTTGTCCGGATTTACTGGGCGTAAAGGGCGTGTAGGCGGTTTCGTCAGTCAGCCGTGAAATGCGTCGGCTCAACCGAAGCAGTGCGACTGATACTGCGAGGCTAGAGGATCGGAGAGGGAAGGGGAATTCCTGGTGTAGCAGTGAAATGCGTAGATATCAGGAAGAACACCAATGGCGAAGGCGCCTTCCTGGCCGGTTTCTGACGCTGAGGCGCGAAAGCCAGGGGAGCAAACGGGATTAGATACCCCGGTAGTCCTGGCTGTAAACTATGGACACTAGGTGTGGGGGAGGTTTCTCCTCCGTGCCGAAGGTAACCCATTAAGTGTCCCGCCTGGGAACTACGGCCGCAAGGTTGAAACTCAAAGAAATTGACGGGGGCCCGCACAAGCGGTGGAGCATGTGG
>CAYNUZ010000233.1:0-4076 GCA_964400385.1 uncultured bacterium
CGGGACAGCGCGGCCAGCGCCTCGGCCGCCTGCCGCGCGCCCCGGAAGGCCTGGAAGGGCTTCACCTCGTGGTCCGCGAACAGGTCCAGGGGCGCCAGCGCCAGCACCCACGACGCGCCCGCCCGCGCGGCCTCGGCCCCGACCTCCCGCTGGAGCAGCGCCAGGTGCTGCTGCCAGGTGAACGCCCGGCTCACCCGCACCGCCGAGAGGAGCGTGGGGACCGGCCGGCGGAGCTGCCGCGCGGACCGGGCCAGGCCGTACGCGTCGAAGTGGTTGCCGCCGTCGGCCACGATCACCCGCTCGCCCTTCATCAGCAGGTGCCCGAGCAGGTCGTGCGCCACCGGCACCGCCCCCTCCCCCAGCAGCAGGAGCGGGGACAGCGCCCGGATCCGCCGGGGGCTGCCGGGGAGGGTGGTGGCGGAACCGATCTGGAGCGCGGCCTCATGCATGGCACCTTGAGGCTAGTGAACATTCGTTCACATGTCAAGCCCCCGGCGCGGGCGATTGACGCGGGGTGGGCGAAGCCGAGACCCCTCCCCCGGGGGAGAGGAGAACGATTGAACCGCTAGCCGAGTAAATCCCGGAACACCCCCAGCACGCGGCCGGCCAGCCGGACGTCGCCGCGCAGCGGGATGGGCTTGTACTTCGCGTTGGCGGGGAGCAGCGCCGGACCGCCGCCCGCGCGGCCCAGCCGCTTGACTGTGGCATCGCCGTCGAGCAGCGCCACCACGATCTCGCCGTCCCGGGCGCGGTCCACCTTCGCGCAGATCACCACGTCCTCGTCGAGGATCCCGGCCCCTTCCATCGAGTCGCCGCGTACGCGCAGCGCGAACAGCTCCCGGCCCCGGCCCCAGGCGGCGGGCGCGTGGACGTACCCGTCGGCCGCCTCGATCGCCTCGCGCACTGGCCCGGCCGGCACACGGCCCAGGATGGGCACGGGAATCACCGCCGCCCCCGGCAGCCGCATGGAGCCGTTGCGCAGCTCCAGATATCCCCGGTCGGCGAGCATCGTGAGGTGCCGGTGCATGGCCGAGACCTGGATCCGGAAGTGGTCCGCCACGTCACGGACCGAGGGGGGTTCACCGAGTTTGGCGGTCAGCTGGCGGAAGGCTTCCAGCACGGCCTGCTGGCGGGCGGTGAGGGGGGCGGCGCGGGAAGCCATGGGGATAGTGTAGTGAACTAGTGTTCACAAGGCAAGGGCGCCCCCCCTCACCCTCAGGGCCTCCCTCTCCCCCAAGGGGAGAGAGAAAGGAAGGAAGTGCGCGTTAGGCCTTGCCGAACAATTTGGTCACGAAGAAGTCGCGGTCCCCGCAGACCTTGCCGACCTGCGGGTCCTCGAAGGCCTTGAGGACGAGCTCGCGCGCCCCGGTGTCGTTCTTGCCCCACTTGAGGATCGTCTCTTTGGCCTCGTTGGTCTCGGCCTGGGCGACGTGCATGAGGACCAGGGCCACGGTGCGCTCGACGGACTCCACCATGACGTACCGCAGCAGGATGGCCAGCTTGCGGCGCGACATCTTGGGCGGCGGAGCCATGCCGTTGGCGAACGCGAAGAGGCACTCCACGTAGTCGTTCACGGCCTCCGCGCGGCTGGCGCCGTCCACGACCTCCGAGGACATCGCCATCGTCATCTTCTTGTCGGCGCCGGTCCACTTGACCGAGGTGGTCTTCTCGACCTTCCCCGAGTAGTCGCCCATGAACGTCCCGACGTTGATCTCGCCCCGGTAGTCGTACATCGAGTCCTTGGCGAGGTAGTGGCCGCAGGCCTTGAGGACCTGCACCTCCAGCGGGGTGAGGGAGAGCTTGGACCCCTTCTTCGGCAGCTCGCCCGAGACCAGCGACATCACCAGGCGGTCGTCGAAGTACTCGATGAAGTTCCGGATCGGCTCGATCATGATCGGCGGCAGGATGAAGGTGCCGTCGGCCTGGCGCGGGAAGACGTTGACGTGCAGCTTGCCCACCTTCTCGATGGCCGCGACCACCGTCGGGATCGTGGCGATGAACTCCCCCGGCTCCCCGGTGAAGTCCTTCCACTGCTCCTTCACCAGCACCCGCGAGGCGCTGAACGTCACCTTGTTGTCGGCGGATTCCGCGGCCTTCACCACGAACTGCGCGAGCGTGTCCGCGTCCCGCCGCACCGCCGCGATGACGTCCCCGGTGAAGTCGATCTCGCCGGTGTCGCCGGCCGCGCCCGAGGCGATCCGGTCCAGGTCCTCCTTGCAGGCCCGGAATTCCGAGGCCTTGGCCTCCATGGCCTGCGCCCGCGAGGCCAGCTCGCGCCCGGTCTTCTCGAGCTGCGCCCCCACCCCGGCGATCGCCTGGGACAGCGCGCCGAGCTTCTCGCCCACCGAGGCCATCAGCTTGAGCTCGCCCTCGCTGCGGGTGCCGGGCGCGGCCGCGAGCTGGGCGTACTTCTTGACCGCCTCGGCATTCAGCCGCGCGTTGTTGTAGATCTTCTCGTCGCGCAGGATGCCGAACGCGGTGAGCTGCGACTCCACGCCCGCCACCGCGTTCTTCAGCTCGTTGGCCAGGGAGGCCATCCGGACCGCCAGCTTTTCCTTGAGCTGGTCCGAGCCGAACTGCCGGGGCGGCTTCTTGCGGCGCGCCGGCGGGGCGTCGATCCCCACCAGCTCGC
The DNA here is from genome assembly GCA_964400385.1 of uncultured bacterium. Taxonomy (GTDB): domain Bacteria; phylum Oederibacteriota; class CAKKQC01; order CAKKQC01; family CAKKQC01; genus CAYNUZ01. The sequence goes on from CAYNUZ010000233.1 coordinate 2,633, forward strand.
CGCGGCCGATCGCGTTGATACGGTCCTCCACGTCCAGCAGCGTCACCGCCCAGGCCGGCTTCGCGGCCTTCGCGGCGCGCTGCCGCTGGAGCCACTCGTACAGCTTCGCGGGGATCAGCTCCACCGGCGCGGACTGGCCGCCGTGCTCCGCGGTCACCGTGGCCCCCAGCGCGCCGGTGCACAGGAAGACCCACTGCGCGTCGTTGAGCCCGCCCGCCAGCCGCTTGGCCAGCAGCCAGTCGGTCACCGTGGTGAACGCGCCGCGCAGCTTGGCGGCCTTCATCACCTCTTCCATCGGCCCCTTCGACGGCGCCGCGTACCCGAGGAGCGCCTCGTTCACCTGGTCCACCAGGTCGTCGGGCGCGCCGCCCAGCACGAGGTCCAGGGATTCGGAGGACGAGATAAGCGTGAGGTCGGCCATCAGGCGTACACCGCCGTCCCGTTCACCGCGAGGACCACGCGGCCGCCCGGCGTGACCTCCAGCAGGACCGGGATCCGGCCCAGCGGCAGACCGATGCGGTCCCACGCCGACTTGGTCACGATGTACCGGTCGCCCGGCACCTCGAGGTAGACGTAGGTCTTCACCACATGCGCCTCGGCCTCGGCCTCCACCGCGTCCACGCGCGCGGCCTCCAGGTCGCGGAAGAGCCGGCGCCCGACCAGCTGGAGGATCCCGCACAGCGTGAACCCGGTGCCCATGATCACCGCCGCGAGGCCGTACGCGACCGGGCCGCTCACCATCGCGACGCCGTGGACCACGTACCCGCGCATCGAGGCGGCGATGATGCCCAGCACCAGCGCGACGCCCGCGGCCACGTAGCTGTAGCTCTGCCAGCGGGTCGCCAGGTCGCGCACGTAGTCGGCCTCCGCCTCGTACATCGTCCGCATGGCGATGACCGGCGCAGGCGCGGGCGGCGTCACCGTCGCCACGCTACTTCAGCGCGTCGGCCGGAAGCGACCCGGCCGGGACGTACTCCACCTTGACCTCGAGCATCCGGTCGCCGCGCTGGATCGCGCGCACCACGTCCATACCCTCGGTCACCTGCCCGAAGACGGTGTAGTGGTGCACCCACTGCGGCATGTCCCGCATCGTGATGAACCACTGGCTGCCCGCGCTGTCGGGGTCGTTGGTGCGCGCCATCCCCACCGTGCCGGGGACGTACGGATGGTCCGAGAACTCCGCCTTGATCGCGTAGCCCGGGCCGCCCGTCCCGTCGCCCTTGGGATCGCCGCCCTGGATGATGACATTGGGGATCACCCGGTGGAACGCGAGGTTGGTGAAGTACCCCTTCCCCGCGAGGTCCACGAAGTTCTTCACGTGCCCGGGCGCCACCGACCGGAGCAGGGCGAACTTGATGACCCCCTTCTCGGTCCTGATCACCGCGACCGGGACGCCGGCCGGCTCGGGGCGGGGCGGCTCGGGCTCCGGGGCCGTCGCGGGATG
>CAYNUZ010000234.1:0-4064 GCA_964400385.1 uncultured bacterium
CCGGCCGTCGGCGCGCGCTGGCGGTGCTGGCGCGGCGACGCGGAGGGGACCGCGGCCGTCCTGACCGTGGCCGGCATCTTCCCGCTGGGGACCAACGTGTGGGCCAATTCGCAGTTCAACTACGTCACGTCGGGCTCGGCGAAACCGGACTTCGCCGTCGGCGACGGCGCGATGAAGGTGCTGGCGGCCGCCCAGGGGCTGGCGGACGGCCCCGACTGGCGGCTGGACGTCCTGGCCGGGTACCTCTACCGGTTCCCCGTGGAGGCGTCGGCGATCGAGCCGGGCGCGTCGACGATCACGGTACGCGCGCCGGGGTCGGCGCTGGCCTGGGTCCGCCCCGCCTGGAAGCTCACCGAGGACACCTGGCTCACCGGCCGGGTGGACGGGTTCTGGTCCGCGGGAGGCTCCTTCGGGACCGGCGGGCTGCTGGCCCGGTATCCCGGGACGCTCCCGGTCGTGCTCGACGCGTACCAGCACCTCGTCCGTTCCGCCGGCGGCCTCTGGGCGGGCGCGGGGGTCCGGCAGGCCTTCGGCGAGGGCTGGTCCGTCGCGGGCGGCCTGCTCGCCCCGGTCGCCGTCCACGGCATGTACCGGTTCCTCCGGCTGGACGCCTCCGTGACCTGGGCCTGGAAGCCCTGACCGGATGGCGGAATCGCGCGAGGCCCTCTTCGGGGAGTTCCGCGACCAGTACGGGCGGCGGGACTACCTCAAGGCCTTCCAGGCGGCCCGGGCGCTGGTGGACCTCAACCCGCGGGACGCGGTGGGGTGGCGGAGCATGGGCGAGACCTACATGGCGCTGGGGCAGGACCCGGACGCCCGGGAGTCCTTCAAGACCGCGCTGGAGCTGGAGCCCAAGGACGCCTATTCCTACCAGCGGCTCGGCGTGCTGGCGGCCCGGTCCGACGCGCCGGACGAGGCGCTGCACCTGTTCCAGCGCGCGCTGGAGCTGTCCCCGGCGATGGCCGAGGCCGCCCTGGGCCTCGCGGCGATCTACCTCAAGACGGGGGACCTGGCGAACGCCCTCTATTATTATTCCCAGGCCTACCAGTTCGCCCCGGACAACCCCGAGGTCATGCGCAGCTTCGGGGCCGCGCTGCTGCAGGCCGGACAGCTCGCCAAGGCCGTCTACTACCTGCGCCGGGCCATTGAGCTCAAGCCGGACTGGGCCGAGCCCCACCTGGAGCTGGGGGAGACCCTGCGGCGGATGGGGGAGGACCGGGATGCCGCGGCCGAGCTGCTGACCGGGCTGCGGATCAAGCAGCGGCCGGACGGGCTGGTCAGCCTCTCGCGCATCCACCTCAAGTACCGGGAGCCCCGCAAGGCGCTCACGCACCTCCACCGGGCGCTCCAGCTCGCGCCGGAATTCGCGGCGGCCCACCACGTCCTCGGGCTCGCGCACGTCGCGCTGGGCGAGCTGCCCCCCGCGATCCGGGAGCTCGACCTCGCCTACCGGTACGCCCCGGACAACATGGAGGTGGTCCTGGACCTGGCCGACGCGCTGGTCGCGGGAGACGCGGACATGGACCGCGCGTTCCGGCTCGCGGCCGCGGTCCGGGTCCTGGACCCCAACCAGGTGCGCGTGTACGACATCATGGGCTGGTGCCTCTTCAAGCAGGGCCGGTACACCGAGGCGCTCGCCGAGCTGGAGAAGGCCCGGTCCCTGATGGAGCTCAAGGAGACGCCGGACCGGGCGTACGCGGTGGTCTACGAGCACCTCGCGGAGGTCTTCGGGAAGATGCGCGACGCGATGATGGCGCGGGAAATGTTCAGCCGCGCGCTGGCCGCCGACCCCTCGCGCGCGGAGGAATGGAAAAAGCGCGCCCAGGGCTACGGGGGCATGCTCGCCTGACGCCCAGGGCGTCGGCGCAGACGAAGGTGAAGCAGAGATATAGTTCGCCCCCTTCGGGGGCGCCGGCGCAAGCCCGCAGGAGCGGGCTGGCGCAGATGTAGATAAACCAACAACAATCGTCGCCCCCGTTGGGGGCGCTTGCGCAGGACTATCCGCGTCGAGCCAGGGAAACTGTTAATGTAGGGGAGTTGTGGGGAGCGCCGTGGAACTCGTGCTCGATGCGAAGGCCCGCCTGGGGGAGGGCCCGATCTGGCACGCCCGGCGGGGCGTCCTCTACTGGCTCGACATCGAGAACGGCGAGGTCCATGTGTACGATCCCGTGGCCCGCGCGGACCGCACGGTCCGCGTCGGCCAGCAGGTGGGCACGGTGGTTCCGCGCGCCCGCGGCGGCGTGATGCTCGCGGTCGAGCAGGGGTTCGCCTCGCTGGACCTCGAGACCGGGGCGGTGGCGGTCGTGGCGAATCCCGAGCCGGAGACCGGCAACCGGTTCAACGACGGGAAGTGCGACCCCGCCGGCCGGTTCTGGGCCGGGACGATCGGCCGCGAGGGGACCGCGAACGTGTACCGCCTCGACGCCGACCTGACGAGCCACCGGATGATCACCGGCGTGACCTGTTCCAACGGCATCGCCTGGAGCCTGGACCGGCGCACGATGTACTACATCGACACCCCCGTGCGCACCGTCGTGGCCTACGACTACGACCAGGCCACCGGGGCCATCGCCAACCGGCGGGTGGCCGTGGACCTCACGCGGGAGCCGGGGTATCCCGACGGGATGACCCTGGACGCGGAGGGCATGGTCTGGATCGGGATGTGGGACGGCTGGGCACTGACGCGGTGGAATCCGGCGACGGGGGAGCGGCTCGCGGCGGTGAAGCTCCCGGTCGCGCGGGTCACGGCGTGCGCGTTCGGCGGCCCCGACCTCGGGACGCTGTACATCACCACCGCGTGGACGGCGCTGTCCGACGCCGACCGCGCGGCCCAGCCGCTGGCCGGCGGCCTGTTCCGGTGCGCGCCGGGCGTGCGGGGCCTGCCGGCCCCGGAGTTCGCGGGATGACGACCTTTCCGGACCGGTTCAAGGGCCAGGTGGCGGTCGTCACCGGCGGCGCGGACGGGATCGGCAAGGCCATCGCGCGCCGCCTCGCGTCGGAGGGCGGCCGCGTCGTGCTCTTCGACCGGAACACCGAGGCCATGGAGCGCACCCAGGTGGAGTTCGCGAAGGACAACCTCCGTGTCCTCGCCGTCAAGGTGGAGGTCACCAACGAGGAGTCCGTCAAGGCCGGCATCGAGCGGGTCATGAACGCCGCCAAGAAGCTGGACATCCTGGTGAACTGCGCGGGGATCCCCGGGCCGACCAATACGAAGATCACCGAATACGCGACGAAGGACTTCGACCACGTGGTCCGGGTCAACCTCCACGGCTCGTTCCTGGCCGCCAAGTACGCGCTGCCGCCGATGCTGGCCGCCGGCTACGGCCGGATCCTCCTCTTCGCCTCCATCGCGGGCAAGGACGGCAATCCCGGGATGGTCGGATACTCCGCCAGCAAGGCGGGGGTCATCGGGATGGTGAAGGCCCTGGGCAAGGAGTACGCGGAGTCGGGGGTGACGGTGAACGGCATCGCGCCGGCGGTGATCCAGACCCCCCTCCTGGACGCGGTCAAGCCGGAGCAGCTCGCCTACATGACCGACCGGATCCCCATGAAGCGGGTCGGGACCGTGGATGAGGTCGCCGCCCTGGCGGCCTGGATCGTCTCCAAGGAGGCCACGTTCAACACGGGCTTCACCTTCGATATGTCGGGAGGCCGGGCGGTCTACTGACCGTTCCCCCCGGGGCCCGGGAACTTTCCCGCGGCGGCCCGGGTTTCCTCCTGTTCACCCAAAGGAGACCACGATGTCGAACGTTCGTTCCCACAATGGAGGCGCCCTCGCGCCCGCCGAGGCCCCGGCCGCGGACACCCCGCTGGCCGAGGGGATCCGCGATCTCGCGACCCGGCTCGACCGGCTGATCCGGGAGTTCAAGGCCGGCTCGGTCCCCGTCGCGGGCGTTGTCGCCCGGCTCTACGAGCTCGAGCAGGAGATCGTCCGGCTCCGGGGGGACCGGTGAGCGACCCGGCCGCGGCGGGCGTGCGCCTGCTGGACGGGCTGCGGCTCCAGCGCGACCGGCTGCTGGAGGTGCGGGCGGCCATGCGCGACGGCGTCCTGTCGCCCGCGGAGG
>CAYNUZ010000235.1:0-4054 GCA_964400385.1 uncultured bacterium
AGGCGGATGAGGAGGCCCCGGAGGACCAGCCCGAGGAGCTCGATGCCGACACCCCCGCGAAGGCCGCGGAGGCGAAGATCGGGGCCGAAGACAAGGAAGAGGACGACGACGAGGACGATGAAGACGGGGATTCGGATGAAGACGACGACGATGAGGATGGGGACGAAGAGGATGACGAGGACGAGGATGCCTAGAGCCGCGACCCGGTATGATGTGCCCCATGAGTAGGTTTGCCGTCACGGTCTTCCCGGGCTCCAACTGCGACCACGACGCGCTCCACGTCCTGGGCACGGTCCTGGGCCAGGACGTCGAGGCGGTCTGGCACTCGACCCGGTCGCTCAAGGGGTTCGACGTGGTGGTGGTCCCCGGCGGGTTCGCGCACGGCGACTACCTGCGCACCGGCGCGATCGCCCGGTTCTCGCCAGTGATGGACGCGATCATCGCCCACGCGGACGCCGGCCGGCCCGTCATCGGCATCTGCAACGGCTTCCAGATCCTGTGCGAATGCGGCCTGCTCCCCGGGGTCCTCATGCAGAACCTCGGGCTCAACTTCATCTGCGAGCACGTCCACGTGCGGGTGGAGGACACGGCCACCCCCTTCACGAACCGCTGCGCCAAGGGACAGGTGCTGCGGATGCCCATCGCGCACGGCGAGGGGCGGTACACCGCGGACGCCCGGACCCTCGCGGCCCTCGAGCGCGCCGGGCAGGTGGTCTTCCGGTATTGCGACGCGGACGGCCGCGTCACCCCGGCCTCCAACCCCAACGGGGCGATGCACGCGATCGCGGGCATCCGCAACGCGCGCGGCAACGTGGTGGGCCTGATGCCGCATCCCGAGCGCGCCTCCGAAGCGGTCCTCGGCTCCGCCGACGGCCGCCTCCTCTTCGACTCCGTCCTCGCCTCCCTCCTCTCCCCCGCCCTCTCCACCCGCTGACCCGGAACTGACCGGCGCGCGGTCCGGGCGGGCGGAGGGTATTCGGGCACGGGCGCCCGGCCCCTCCGAGTCCGGGCGCCCTAAGGCTGCGACCTGGCCCTCGTCCCGACCGCCGAGCCGGTCGGGACTCCATGGCCGGGCCTGCTCCGTCCCTCGCGCGCCCCTGAAGAGTCAGCGAGGCTGGAGCGCCCCGGCCGCGGAGATCTGTTCTTAAGGTTTCGCGGCCGGGGCTGACCAGCCTCGCCTCCGGGGCGCGCGGGGACTACGCAACGGTCTCCGCATTGCCCGAACACCCTCCGCCCGCCCTGCGCGCCTGTGCCACTTCCGTCCGGCACCCCGCGGAACGAGCCACGCTGGACGCGCAGGCGCGAGAGGCGGGGGAAGCGGGGCCGGGGCAATGGCCGGCCGCTCCGAGATCGCGGCGGCGACCGGTCGGCGGAGATGGTCAGCGCCGGGCGCGAAACCTTGAAAACTGATCACCGCGCCCGGCGCGCTCCATCGCAGCCGACCTGTCTGGGTCGCCGCCCGCGATCGAGGATGGGCGGCCATGGTGCCGAGCCCCGAGGCTGCCGAGGGGCGAGGCGAGCCCAAGGCCCGGCCCTTAGCGAGCGGCGCACGGTGGGCGCCGCGAGCGGCCCCGGCCCCCCTCCCCCGCCTCGGTTCGCGCCGGTCAGTTTCGTGGAGGGGGTAGGATGGGCGTGTGAAGATTGACGCGGTGGATTTCTTTTACCTGGCGATGCCGGAGGTCAGGGACATCGGGGACGGGAGCCAGGACGCGTGCCTCGTGCGCGTGCGCGCCGGCGGGCACGAGGGGTGGGGCGAGTGCGAGGCCGCGCCGCTGGTGACCATCGCCGGGTGGTGCGCGCCCATGTCGCACAGCGCGTGCAAGCCGGTGAGCGCGTCGGTGCTCGGGGCGGACGTGGAGGATCCGGCGGACATCGCCGCCATCGGGGACGCCGTGCGGGCCAACAGCCTCGACCTGCTCCAGGCCGACCATGTGCTCTCCGGGGTGGACATCGCGCTCTGGGACCTGCTGGGGAGGAAGCTCGAGGAACCGGTGTGGCGGCTGCTTGGGTACCGGAAGGCGTACCCCAAGCTCCCGTATGCCTCCGTGCTGTTCGGGGACAACCCGCAGCAGACGCTGGACAAGGCCAAGGCGATCCGGGCGGCGGGGTACCGCGCCGCGAAGTTCGGGTGGGGGCCGTTCGGGAAGGGGCAGGTCGGCGCGGACCGGAACCAGGTGCTCGCCGCCCGCGAGGGGCTCCAGGGGGAAGGCGTCCTGCTCGTGGACGCCGGGACCGTCTGGGGCGAGGACGTCGAGCAGGCCCGGCGGCGCCTGTCCATGTTGCGGGACGCGCGGGCGCTGTGGCTTGAGGAGCCGTTCGTCTCCGGCGCGATGGACGCCTATGCCGCCATCGCCGCGGAGGCGGCGCCGGTCAAGCTGGCCGGGGGCGAGGGGTGCCACAACGTGCCCATGGCCCGGATGATGATCGACCACGCCCGGCTCGGGTACGTGCAGGTGGACACCGGGCGGATCGGCGGCATCACCGCCGCCAAGCGGGTCGCGGACCACGCCCGGGACCGGCACGTGACGTACGTGAACCATACCTTCACCTCGCACCTCGCCCTGTCCGCCTCGCTCCAGCCGTTCGCCGGGATCGAGCGGGACGAGCTGGCGGAATCGCCGTACGAGGCCTCGCCGCTGGCCCGCGCGATCACCCGGAACCACCTCGAGCGGGACGAGGACGGCTTCCTGCACGTGCCCGACGCGCCCGGGCTGGGCATGACCGTGGACACCGGGGCGCTGGAGGACTACCTGGTGCAGGCCGAGATCAGGGTCGGGCGGCAGGTCCTGTACCGGACCCCCGCCTTCTGACCGGGGTCAGGGGGCCGGCGTCGCGGAGGCGGCCGGCGCCGGCGCGGCGGCCGGGGCGGGCGCAGACAGGGCCCGGGCAAGCTGGCGGATCCCGGCGTCCACGTCGTCAATGGTGCGGCCCCGCGCCGTGCCGCTCCAGATGACCTCGCCGGACTCGACGCCGACGACCCGCACCATCACCACGTAGCTGTCCTCGAACTTCCCCATGCTGCCCAGCGCCATCCGGTCCACGTTGAGCATCTTCCCCAGCTTGACCGCGCAGTCCTGGTCCGCGCACCCGGTCTGCTGGACCGCCTGCTCGGCCATGATCGCGTCCATGTTCTTGCGCTCGAACACCTTGAAGGCGCCCAGACGCACCAGCCCCCTGCCCATCCAGTCGGCGGCGATGGCCGCGGCGCTGGCGGACATCCCCTGGGCCTCGAAGTTCGAGACGGCCAGCGTGGCGGGCGGTGTCGTGGCCGCACCGGCGGGGGGCACCTCGATCACCGGCCCGCGCGACGGGCCGGTGGCGGGCGCGGCCTCGGCCACGACCGTGGCGGACGTGCAGTCCACGACCGAGAGGCTCGCCTCCCCCTCGTTGGCGACATACAGCGTCCGGCCGTCCGCCGACAGGACCAGCCGCGTCGGGTACGCGCCCACCCGCACGGTCGAGAAGACCTTGCCGGACTCCGCGTCCACCGCGGCCACCTGCCCGTTCTTGGGGAGGCTGGCGTAGACCGTGCGGCCGTCGGGGCTCACGGCGAGCCCCCGCGGGAAGAACCCGGTATCCATGGACCGGAGGACCTCGTCCGACGCCGTGGAGACCACCTTGATCGAGGCGTCCCGGTCGCCGCCGCTCACATAGGCCGTCTTCCCGTCGGGCGCGATGACCACGTCCCACCCGTCCGCGGCGATCGGCTTGCCCACGGTGCGGGCCACCGCGTCCACCTTGTAGAGCCGCCGGTTGCGGCCGGTGACGTAGACGAACCGGCCGTTGGGCGTGACCGCCGCCCGGAAGCCGCCCTTCCCGAGCCCCGCGACCGCCGCGTCCACCGTGCCCCACCGCGCGTCGATGATGGCCAGCCCCGCGGCCGCCCCGACGGCGGCGAAGGCCGTCTTCCCGTCCGGCGCATACGCGACGCCGCCGGCCTCCCCGGCGAGCTTCTCGTCCTTGAGCGCCTCGCGGGTCACGAGGCTGAACCGGACCAGGCCGCCGTCGTCGCCCCCCCCCGTCACGAACCCGGAGGGGTCGCGCGGCGCGAGGG
>CAYNUZ010000236.1:0-4036 GCA_964400385.1 uncultured bacterium
GGGCTGCCAGGATGCCGATGATCGCGACGACGATCATCAGCTCGATCAGGGTGAACCCCCGCTCATTCTTTCGAACCCGGTGCTTTGTCATGACAATCTCCTCCCGTTGACGGAACGCTCGAACCATTGAGTAACGACATCCTAGGCCAATGCAAGAACCATGTCAAGGAATATTTCATTACTGGATAACGCTTTTTGATCGAACGGTGCCCCCAGGTTCGTCTGGAATCCTTACGATTGTCCGGAAAGTGGACGGTATAAAAGGCGTCTTTCAAACCGCCCGGAATCCGAACACCCCCGTGAATCATACATAATGGAAGGTGATGAGGGAATGGGTGCGCAGCCGGAAGGGGATCGTCCTGGCCATGCAGTGGCTCCTGGTCGGCGTCGTGGCCGTCTGGGGGGGGACCACCGGGGCCTGGCGGACCGCGCCGGTGGTGTTCTGGTCCCTGGGGGGGCTCTTCACCCTCGGCAACCTGGGCCTGATGCGGCTGCCGGCGCCGTACTTCTACCAGCCGACCCACTGGATGCACCTGTTCGTCGCCGACACCGTCTTCGTCGGGGCGGCCATCTACTGCATGCGCGGGTTCGACAGCGAGCTCTACCTTCCCTATTTCATGATCATCCTGACCGCCGCGCTGACGCGCAGCCTGACCCGGGGGGTGCTGATCGCCGCGCTGGTGAGCGTCATCTACGTGGTCCTGATGTGGCAGGAGGGGGACCGGGGCAAGCTCCTGGACCCGGACGTCCTGATCCGGCTGCCGTTCTTCTTCGTCATCGCCATCTTCACCGGCTACCTCGCCCAGAGCGCCCGGCTCCAGCAGGAGGCGCAGGACGCCTCCGGACGGCTGACCGACCAGGTCCGTTCGCTCCAGCAGCTGGCCGCCGGGATCGCCCACGAGGTCCGCAACCCGCTGACCGCCATCAGCAACAACCTCCAGTTGATCATCCACCGGCTGCCGGAGGGGGGGCCGGAACGGGGGATCGCCGGGGACGCGCTGGACCAGGTGGCGCGGGTGACCCGGATCGTGCAGGAGACGCTGGAGCTGGCGCGGCCCGCGACGCTCTCGGCGCGGTGGCTGGATGTGAATCCCCTCGTGGAGCACGCGGCGGCCACGGTGACCGCGGGGGGCAACGGCGTGGCCGTCACCCGCCGGCTGACGCCGCGCCCGCTCACGGTCTGGGGTGACCCGCTGCTCCTCGAGCAGGCGGTCACCAACATCCTCCAGAACGCCCGGGAGGCCACGCCGGCCGGGGGGAGCATCGAACTGGTGACGGCGGCGGGGGCCTCGGAGGGGCGCGACCGGGTGACCGTGCGGGTGACGGACACCGGCCCGGGCGTCCCGCCCCACCAGCTCGCGCGGCTCTTCCAGCCGTTCTACACCACGAAGGCGAGCGGCACGGGGCTGGGCCTGTGCCTCGCCCGCAAGTTCGCCCGCGCCCACGGCGGCGACCTCACCGTCCAGAGCCCCGTGGCGGGCGCGCGGGGCACGACCGTGGTCATCACGCTTCCCGTCGCCGCGCCGGACCAGCCGCTGCCCGTGCCGCCCGAGGCCGGGGGACATGCCGAAGCACCTGCTGATCATTGACGACGACCCGGCGGTGCGCCGGTCGCTGGGGCTGGCCCTCGAGGAGACCGGGCTCAAGATCTCCTCGGCGGCCACCGCGGCGGAAGGGCTGGCGATCTTCGCGGGCGGCGCGCCGGACGTGGTGATCCTGGACCTGTTCCTGCCCGACGCGCACGGGCTCGAGGTCCTCAAGGCCATGCGGGGGAAGGACCCGGACGCGGCGGTGGTCGTCGTGACCGCGTCCGACGACATCCGGGACGCCATCGAGGCCATGAAGCAGGGGGCGCTGGAGTACCTCGTCAAGCCGTACAACCTCGATGCGCTCCGCGGGCTGATCCAGCACGCCCTGTCGCTCCAGCGCACCCGGATGGAGCTGGGCACCCACCGCAAGGCACAGAGCGACCGGTACACCTTCGACGCGATCGAGCGGGCGACGCCCGCGTTCGCCGCCGTGATCGACCTGGCGCGCAAGCTGGCGGCGAGCCCCACGGTGACCCTGCTGATCGAGGGCGAGACGGGGGTCGGCAAGGAGTTCCTGGCCCGGGCGGTCCACCACGCCTCCGCGCGCGGTGACGGCCCGTTCACCGCGATCTCGTGCGCGGCGATCCCGGAGACGCTGCTGGAGAGCGAGCTGTTCGGCCACGAGGCGGGGGCGTTCACCGATGCCAAGGGGCGCAAGAAGGGGCTCTTCGAGCTGGCGGAGGGGGGAACGCTCTTCCTGGACGAGATCGGGGAGATGGCGCCGGGCATGCAGGCCAAGCTCCTGCGCGTGATCGAGACCCGGAACTTCCGCCGGGTGGGCGGCACCGAGGACATCACGGTGGACGCCCGGCTCATTGCGGCGACGAACGTCGTGATCGAGGAGGCGGTGGCGGCGAAGCGGTTCCGGGAGGACCTCTACTACCGGCTCAAGGTGGGGCATCTCCGCCTGCCGCCGCTGCGGGAGCGGATGGACGACATCGTGCCGCTCGCGGCGCGGTTGCTGGCCGAGGCGTGCCGCGAGATGGGCCGCAAGCCGCCCGCGCTGTCCCCGGCGGTGCAGGCCGCCTTCCGCCTGTACCGGTGGCCCGGCAACGTCCGGGAGCTGCGCAACGTGCTGGAGCGGGCCATGATCCTCAACGACGGCCCGGGCGCCATCGAGCTGGCCCACCTGCCGGCCGAGTTCAGCGCCGGGGCCGGCCGGCCGGCCGGGGGCGGGCCGGAGGCCGGCGTCCGCTCCCTCCTGGACGTCGAGCGCGAGCACATCCTGCGGGTCGTCAAGGCGCTGGACGGGAACCACACCCGGGCGGCCAGGCAGCTCGGCATCTCCCGGACGACGCTCTGGGAGAAGCTCAAGTCGTACAAGCCGGACGCGGCCGCGTGAGGCCGCCGCCGCCGTCCGCCCCGGGCCGGAAGGCCGCGCGCCCCGGCCTGATCGGCTCCGCGTCCCGGCTCGGTTCGCTGACCCTGGTCTCGCGGGTGCTCGGCTACGTCCGCGACTCGCTCAATGCCCGGCTGTTCGGGGCCGGGTGGGTGGCGGACGCGTTCTTCGTGGCCTTCCGGATCCCCAACCTCCTGCGCGACCTCGTGGGCGAGGGTGCGTTGTCGGCCGCGGTGGTGCCCACCCTGGCGCGGCTCTGCCGGGCGGGCCGCAACACGCCGCGGGAGCGGGCGGAGGCCGGCCGGCTGATCTCCGCGCTCCTGACGTGGGCCCTGCTCGGCGGCACGCTGCTGGTCCTGGCCGGCAGCCTGGCGGCCCCGTGGATCGTGCGGGTGATGGCGCCGGGATTCGTGGCTTCCCCCCGGACATTCGCGCTCACGGTCTCGTTGACGCGCTGGCTCTTCCCGTTCATCGTCTGCATGAGCCTGGCGGCGGTGGTGCAGGGCTGGCTCACCTCCCAGGAACGGTTCGGGCCGCAGGCCTTCGCGCCGGTGGCGCTCAACGCCTGCGTGATCCTGGGCGGCCTGCTCCTGTGCCCGCTGGCGGGACCCAACCCGGAAGCGCAGGTGTACGGCTGGGTGGCGGGCGTCCTGGCCGGCGGGCTGGCCCAGTGGCTCGTGCAGGTGCCCGCGGCCCGCGAGCTGGGATTCACCTACCGCTGGCGGTGGTGGCACCCGGGGCTGCGGTCGGTGGGCGCCTTGATGGCGCCCGCGCTGATCGGGTTCTCGATCACCCAGATCTACCTGCTGGTGAACACGATCCTTGCGTCCCTGCTGCCCGAGGGCTCGGTCGCGCGGATCTACTACGGCAACCGGCTGATGCAGCTTCCCCTGGGTGTCGTCGGCGTGGCGATCTCGACCGCCACCTACCCGGTCGTCGCCCGGGCGTTCGCGGAGCGCCGGCCGGCGGCGGCGGCGGCGCCGCTCAACCACGCGCTGCGGCTGGCCGGGTTCGCCGTGCTCCCGGCGTCGGCCGGGCTGATCGCCCTCTCGGGCCCGATCAACGCGCTTCTCTTCCGCGGCGGCCGGTTCACGGAGGCCGACGCGGT
>CAYNUZ010000237.1:0-4029 GCA_964400385.1 uncultured bacterium
CGCCCGCGCCGAGGAAGAGGAGCGCCTTGAAGAAGGCGTGCGTGAAGAGGTGGAACATCCCGGCCGTCAGGCTCCCCAGCCCCAGCGCCAGCATCATGTACCCGAGCTGGCTGATCGTCGAATACGCCAGGACCCGCTTGATGTCGTCCTGCACCAGCGCGATCGAGGCGGCGAAGATCGCCGTGATGCCGCCGATCCACGCCACGACGTGCAGCGCGTGCTCGGCGCCCGGCGCGGAGAACAGGAAGAACGTCCGCGACACCATGTACACCCCGGCCGCGACCATCGTGGCGGCGTGGATCAGGGCGGACACCGGGGTCGGGCCCTCCATCGCGTCCGGCAGCCAGACGTGCAGCGGCACCTGGGCGCTCTTGCCCGCGGCCCCGCAGAACAGCAGCAGCGCCACCGTCGCCATCCACTTCGGGTCCCAGCCCGCCGTGGCCACCTTGGCCTGGATCTCGCCGAAGTCGAAGGTGCCCGCGGCGGAGCAGAGCATGATCATGCCGAGCAGGAACCCCAGGTCGCCCAGCCGGGTCGTGACGAACGCCTTCTTGGCCGCGAACGCCGGCGCGTCGCGGTCGTACCAGAACCCGATCAGGAGGTACGAGCAGACGCCCACCAGCTCCCAGAAGATGAAGAGCTGGAGGAAGTTGGTCGAGAGCACCAGGCCCAGCATCGCCGCGCAGAACAGCGAGAGGTAGGCGTAGAACCGGCCCAGGCTCTTCTCCCCCGCCATATAGCCCAGCGAGTAGACCTGCACCATGACCGCGACCGTGGTCACGACGACCAGCATCACGGCCGAGAGCGGGTCCAGCAGGAGGCCGACCGAGAGGTCGAGGGTCCCGGTCTTGAGCCAGGTGATTGTCTCCACGTGGGGCGCGCCCGGGGCCGCGTTGAGCTGGTGGAGGAAGGCGCCCACGGCGCAGACGAAGGAGACGCCGATCGCGGCGATGGCGATGGCCGCCGAGAGCAGCCGGCGGCGCAGGGTGACGATCCCGATCACCAGGAACGCCGCGAACGGCGCCGCGGGGATCAGGGCCAGGAAGCCCAGCGAGTCGGAAGGGGCCGCGGTCACCATTTCATCAGGCTGTACTTGTCGAGGGACGCGGACTTGACCGCCCGGTACAGGGCGAGCACGAGCGCCAGCCCGACGATGGCCTCGGCGGCCGCCACCGTGATCACGAAGATCGCGAACGCCTGGCCCGTCACCGCCCGGTCGGCGGGATGCAGCCGGGCGAAGCTCACGAAGTTCAGCGTCGCGGCGTTCAGCATCAGCTCGATGGCGATCAGCACGCCCACGGCGTGGCGGCGGGCCAGCGCGCCGTAGAGCCCGATCCCGAAGAGGGCGGTCGAGAGCAGCGCGTACGCCTTGATGCTCACCATGGCGTCAGGCGTCCTCCTTCGCGATCAGGAGCGCGCCGATCAGGGCCACGAGCAGCAGGAGCGAGACCGCCTCGAACGGGACCAGGTACGGCCCGACGAAGGCCCGGCCCAGGTCCGCCGCGTTCCACGCGGCCGCATCCGGCGCGGTGGCGAACACCGGCGAGGCGGCGACCAGGCCCGCGAGCGCCACGGCGAACCCGCCCGCGATCAGCGCCGCCGGGATGGCCATCGCCCGGTTGGTGTTGTGCTCGGTGTGGCCGCCCTCGCGCTCGGTGAGCAGGATCGCGAAGACGATCAGGACCGAGACGCCGCCCACGTACACGAGGACCTGGACGATGGCCAGGAACTCGGCGCGCTGGAGCATGAACAGCCCGGCGATGCCGAAGAGGCTCAGCATGAGGCCGAGCGCCGCCCGGAAGAGCCCGGCGGCGGTCACCGCGGCGAGCGCCCCGAAGAGCGTCACGGCGGCGAGGACGGCGAACAGCGCTTCAGCGGGCACGGGCCATCGTCCGGGGGCGGTTGATCCGCGCGAATTCGTTGAAGAGCAGGCTGGTCAGCGCCCAGTACCCGGCCAGCAGGAGCACCCCGTCGAACGCCCACGCGCCCGCGAGGTTGTGGCCGTCCACGGCCAGGTACTGCCACCCGGCCGCCGCCACGATCACCAGCAGGCTCAGGGGGAAGAGGAACTTCCACGCGATGGCCAGCAGGTGGTCGATCCGGAACCGGGGCAGCGTGCCGCGGAACCAGATCAGGACGATGAAGACCGCCAGGGTCTTGGCGAAGAACCACACCCACGAGGGCAGGAAGGCCGGGCCGAGCCAGCCGCCGAAGAACAGCGCCACGGCGAGGCCGCCCGTGGCGAACGCCGAGAGGAACTCCCCCATCTGGAAGAGCGCGAACTTGAACCCGGAGTATTCCGTGTGGAACCCGGCCACCAGCTCGGACTCGGCCTCCGACATGTCGAAGGGGGTCCGGTTGGATTCCGCGGTCGCCGAGATGATGAAGACGATGAATGCGCACGCGCCCCACGGCGTGAACCCGTACCAGCCGGAGGCCGCCTGGGCCTCGACGATCGCCGCAGGCGACATCGAGCCCGCGATCATCACGACGGCGATCACGACCACCACCATCGGGATCTCGTACGACAGGAGCTGCGCGGCGGCGCGCATCCCCCCCAGCACCGAGAACTTGCTGCGGGCGCCCCAGCCGGCGGCGATCGCCAGCGGGGTGTGGACCGAGGACAGCGCCAGGAAGAACAGGACCCCGGCGTTGAAGTCGGCGGCCACCATGCCCCGGCCGAAGGGCAGGACCAGGAAGAGCATGAGGACCGGGGAGACCGAGAGGACGGGGGTCAGGAAGTGCACCATCCGGTCGGCGCCGTCGGGGATGATGTCCTCCTTGAGGACCATCTTGACGCCGTCGGCCAGCGGCTGGAGCAGCCCCCACGGCCCCACGCGGTTGGGGCCGATCCGGTCCTGGATGCGCGCCACGACCTTCCGCTCGAGGAGGGTCAGGTACATCATGGTCAGCGGGGCGAACAGCAGGATGGCGGTGCAGGACAGGACGGCGGAGAGCAGCGGCATCAGCCCGGCCGGGAGCCACGCCCCGGCGATCCCGAGGATGGTTGACTTGACGGTCAGAAAGATCGGCTCCACCCAGGCCGGCACCGGGGCTATTCCCACTCCAGCGCGCGGTGCTTCCAGGCGTACGCCCAGGCCAGCACCAGCAGCGCCACGAACACGAGCACCTCGACCAGGGCGGTGGAACCCGCCTCCTTGAACACCACGGCCCACGGATAGAGGTACAGGGCCTCCACGTCGAAGACCAGGAAGATGAGGGCGTAGAGGTAGAACTGGACCTTGAACTGGCCCCACGGGTCGCCCGCCTCGATCGTGCCGCACTCGTACGGCAGGGTCTTCTCCTTGCCGGTGTTGCGCGGCGAGACGAGCTGGGACAGGATCAGCGGGCCGGCCGGGAAGATGAGGGCCAGGACGGTGAAGACGCCCAGGACGATATAGGGGGTGTCGGTGTCCGGCATCACGCCCCCAGGTACGCGACGGCGTCCATGGCGACCACGGCGTCCTTGGGCAGGCGCGCGACCTCCAGCGTGGACCGGGCCGGCTTGTGCTCGGGGAAGTACTCCGCGTAGGCGTTGTTCACCTGTGTGAAGTCATCCATGCTCTTGAGGTAGATCGTCGTGCGCACGATGTGCGCCAGCGTGGCCCCCGCGGCCTCCAGGATCGCCTTCAGGTTCTCCAGCACGCGGCGGGTCTGGGCCCCGACCCCGGCCCGGACCAGGGTGTTGGTCAGGGGATCCAGCGGCAACTGCCCCGAGACAAACAGGAAATCCCCGGCCCGGACGGCCTGGACATACGGCCCGACGGGCTGCGGCGCTTGGGGCGAAGTGACGACCGCTCTGGGCATAAGAATGACCTATTGAACACCAGAAAAGGGGCAAAATCAATGCGGCGCCGCGGCCCGCCCTACCGCCCGGTCCGGGCGGAACCCCCGTGTTTGAGCGCCTCCAGGCTCTCGCGGACGCCCGGCAGGTCGGGCTTCTCCCGCAGCGCCGCGGCCCAGTACGCGGCCGCCCCCGGCCGGTCGCCCGCCAGGAAGGCGAGGTTCCCCAACAGGTGCCAGCTTTCG
>CAYNUZ010000238.1:0-4025 GCA_964400385.1 uncultured bacterium
ATCTACGCGATCGGGGGCAAGCGCGCCGACGGCGCCCCGGACGCGGTCGAGGCCTACGATCCGGCGCTCGATACCTGGGTGGCCCGGGCCCGGCTGCCCACGCCCCGGTACGGGCTGGCGGCGGTCGTGGTCAACGGCCTCGTCTACGCCATCGGGGGGACGGACGGGAAGCGGTTCCTGAACACGGTCGAGGTGTATACCCCCGGCGCGGACACGTGGGAGAAGGGCGACCCGCTCCATGTGGCGCGCGGCGGGCTGGCGGCCGCGGTGGTCAGCGGCCAGATCTACGTGGCCGGCGGCCAGAACGAGACCGGGGTGCTGGCCAGCGCCGAGCTCTACGACCTCTTCAACGGGGTGTGGAACAAGCTGCCGCCGATGCCGACGCCGCGGACCGGCCTCACGCTGGTCGCGCTGGGAAAGAACCTCTACGCCTGCGGCGGCGGCGGGAAGGCGGGGGCGTACGGGACGGTCGAGGAATACGACCCCTTCGAGGACCGCTGGACGCGCTGGCCGAACCTTCCGGCGCCCCGCAGCCTGCTGGCGGCCGCGGTGTCGCGGGGCCGGTGCTTCCTGGTGGGCGGATTCGACGGGACGGCGATCCTGGGGAACAACGAGACCCTGGGGCAGGATCCGGCCGCGCCGTCCCAACCCGTACAGTAGGAGCCATGCCCAAGGACCCCGCCGCCGCGCCCGGGAAGGCGCCGTCCCCGTCCGCCCCCAGCCTGGCGGAGGGGCGCACCCTGATCGGCCTCAAGGACGGCTGGCGCAAGACGGTCGTCGAGGCCGACGGCGGCCTGCGGCTGCCCCGGGGCCGGGTGAGCTTCGGGCTCAACGACAAGCCGCTGGGGGCCGAGGGCCCCCCGGTCCAGAAGCTCTACCGCGGCTACCTGCCCGCCGTGGTCACGCAGGACGTGCACGGCGACCTCGCCGCGGGCCTGCTCGCGTTCTCGGCCCGGACGCCGTGGGGCCCGGCGGATTTCGTCCGGGTGCGGCTGCGGGCGGATCGCGGGGCGGAGCGGACCCTGCGGTTCACCGTGGCCTACCACGGGGAGGGGGCGCCGCAGGGCGCGAACGTCGTGGTCTCGACCGACGCCTCCGGGCGGGGCTGGCTGGTCGCGGTGGCCCAGGGGCCCGCGTCGGCCTGGAAGTCCACGTCGGTGCGGGACACGGTGATCCTCGAACACGCCCTCCCGGTCAGCCCGCAGGCGCCGGCGGAATTCTGGGTGGTCTTTCCCTGGGAGGCCTTCCCGTCCGACCTCAAGGGGATCGAGGGGCTGGACGGGGACGAGGCGCTCGATGCGATGGGGGAGGAGTGGGAGTCCCTGCTCTCCAAGGGCACGAACCTCCTGCTGCCCGACGAGGCCGTCGTGCAGGCGGCCAAGGCGGCGCTGGCGCAGCTCCTGCTCCTGCGCGAGCGCGACCCGAAGGGCTGGTATCCGGCCGCGGGGCCCGGGCGGTCGCAGGTGTTCGCGCTCAAGGAGGCGGCGTTCATGGTGGAGGCCCTCGACCATTTCGCGTACGTGGACGAGGTGCGCGAATGCCTCGACTACCTGCTCGCGGTGCAGCGACCGGACGGCCGGTTCGAGTCCTCGTCGGGCAAGTGGGAAGGGACGGGGCAGGCGGCCTGGGCGCTGACCGGACACTTCTGGCTGACCCGCGACCTTGCGTGGCTGCGCCGGATCACCCCCGCGCTCCAGAAGGCCGCCCTGTGGGTGGCCGAGGCACGGCGCAGCGCCCGCGGCGGCGCTCACGATACCGGCGGCCTCCTCCCCGGCGGCGGCGTGTCCGCGACCTCCGGCGCCGGGGAGTTCCGGCTGCCGCAGGCGTTCGGCCCGAACTGCTGGGGGATGCTCGCGTGCCGCCTCGCGCAGGAAACCTCCGCCTACCTCGGCCAGGACGCCGCCTGGCTCGAGGCGGAAGTGGACGACTACCGGGAGGCGCTGACGTCCGCCTTCGGGACGCTGGTGGCGGGACCGGGAACCCCGGGCCCCGACGCGATCCGCGGGGCGCTGCGTGCCGTGTACCCGTGCGAGGCCGTGGATCCGCGCGATCCGCGGCTGGGCCGGCTGGTCGGGGAGTTCGCGGCAGGCCTCACGGAGGGCCTGCCCGCCGAGCTGGGATCGTTTTCGCTCTCCGCGGCGGCCGACCTCGGCCAGGTCTACATCCAGCGCGAGGAATACGACCACGCGGCGGCGATCATGCAGGCGATGCTGGACCACGCCTCCGCCACGCTCTCCTGGGGCGACGTCGTCCAGGCGTCCGGGACCCGGGCGACGATGGCTGCTCCGCGTCCCGCCGAAGGCGGGGGGGACATGCCGGCCGGGTGCGTGGCCGCGGCCTTCCTCCTGCTGCTGCGCAACCTGCTCGTCACGGAAACGGGCTCCACGCTCCACCTGTTCCCGGGCACGCCCCGGGCGTGGACCGGCTCCGGCCGCCGGATCGACGTGAAGCGGCTGCCGACCTCCTTCGGGCTGCTGGAGGCCTCGCTCAAGACGGAAGGGGGCGATACCTACGTGGGGATCGTCCTGACGCAGGGCCGGGAGCCGGAGCAGCTCGTGGTGCACCTGCGGTTCGCGGAGCCGCGGACGATCAAGACGATCGGGCTGCACGGCATCTGCGACGACGAGCGGCTGGAGGGCGACCGGCTGATCATCGAGAAGCCCAAGGGCGTCCTCTTCGTCTCCCTCTCCCACGAACGCGCCCCATAATCCCGGTCGGCATCCGCCGACAAGTGGTTATTGTGCCGCGCCGCCCTCGGAGAGGCCCCGCATGAAGAGCCGCATGGTGAAGATGAAGAGGATGACGATCGGGAGCGACGCCAGCATGTAGGCCGCCATCAGCGGCCCCCACAGTTTGATGTACTCGCCGGACATGCGCAGGATCTGCACCGTGACCGGGAGCCGGGCGTGGTCGCGCATCACGATCAGCGGCAGGACGAAGTTGTTCCACTCGCCGACGAAGTGCATGATGCCCAGCGTCCCCAGGATCGGCCCGGCCTGCGGAACCACGATGGACCGGATCTGCTGGAAGTGGGACGCCCCGTCCACCTCCGCGGCATCGAACAGCTCCTGGGCAATCTCGGCCACGAAGTTCCGGAGCACGAAGATCATCACCACCTGCCCGCCGGCGGCGGACACGGCCACCAGCGCGGTCAGGGTGTTCAGCATGTCCAGGTCGCGCAGCAGCCGGTACAGGGGGACGAGGTTGGCGATGGACGGGAGCATCAGCAGCACCAGGATGGCGTTCCACAGGAAGGCCGACCCGGGGGCCCGCACGCGGGCGAAGAAATAGGAGGCGCAGACCGCGGCGAGCAGGGCGATCGCGGTGGCCGCGATGCAGATGAAGACCGAGTTGGCCAGCGTCGGCATGATCGCCATCCAGGCCGTGGTGAGGTTCTCCCAGTGGTAGGGCGCCGTCAGGCGCGCCGGCGCCTCGTAAAACTGCTGGTTATCTTTCAACATCACGATGGCCATCAGGTACAGGGGCAGCAGGGACATTGCCGAGACGAACCAGATATACGCGTGCTTGAGCCCCCGCAGCGCCTGGGACCCCCGGGAGCGGGCGGGCGCGGGCCGGGAGGGCGCCACCGGGAAGACCGGCCGCGGCCGCCGGGCGCGCCGCTCGCGCCACCGCTCCAGCAGGACCGCGGGCGTCGGGAGCTTGAGCCGGGCGAGGATCCAGGGCCACGGCAGCGCGATGGCGATCACGGTCAGGGACACGCCGGCCAGCCGCCCGAACAGGAGCGGGAGGGCGGCCACGCCGAGGGCGACGGCCCGGGGGACGGTCCGTTTGCGCGGACACAGCCTGGACCAGCCGGTGATCACGGGCGCCGCATGCCGGGCCGCAAGGGGGATCAGCAGGTTCAGCAGCACCCGGTGCTTCAGCGGAAACCACTCCGGATGACGGCGGAAGCTGATGTCATGGATCGCCGTCACGACCGGGCAGGGCGAGACGGGCGGAATGATGTACTGGACGTGGACCAGGTCCGCCCCGCGCCGCCGCAGGTCCCACGGCAGGCTCCACGG
>CAYNUZ010000239.1:0-4023 GCA_964400385.1 uncultured bacterium
CCCGCGCTCAATGCCGCGCAGGCGCTGGGCGAGACCGCGCTGCGCGACCGGCTGCTGGCGCAGCTCGCCCGCCGCGACCCGGCGTGGTACGCAAAGCTCACCGCCGGTCGGCCTCCGGCCGCGCCCTGATTTAGTTCACCGAAACGCGATAACAGATACACCCGGTCGTCTGGACGCCGGCCATCGGCACGGTCCAGCGCAGCCACCGGGTGCCCAGCGGGGGCAGGCCCACCGCGAACGAGGCCGCCGGCGGCGGGGTCGCCGAGGTGGAGCCCGAAGAGGCCACCTCCACGGCCACGCCGTCGGTGCTCCCGCAATTGAAGGTGGCCGTCGAGACCTCCGGCACGAAGGAGGTGCCCATCGGGACCGCGTCGGTGATGACGAACGAGAACGCCGAGGCGGAGGAGTAGTTGCTCCAGCAGACCTTGAACGCGACGGTATCGCCCGAGGCCGCGATCGAGAACCCCGGCTGCTTGGTGATCTTGACGTCCGCGCCCACCACCATCACCGTGAGCAGGCCCGTGATGGACCCGTCCGTGGTGTCGGAGGCCACCATGGTCTGGAGCCCCAGCTTGGTGAAGACCACGTTGACGAAGATCGCCACGCCGTCCTCGTTGGGCGCCACGTTGCACGCCCCCTTGCTGCTGGACCAGGTGAAGTTGTAGGTGTCCATCGGCTGGCCCTGGAGCTGGGCGTTGGTGTCGGTGGACGTGAACGTCGTCGTCCCGCAGTAGTCCTGCTTGGTCCCGCCGCCCGAATCGATGACGACCACCGTGATCCAGAAGCTCTGCCCGGCGAACACGGTCGGCGGCGCGAAGATGTCGTAGTACACCCCCCGCCGCAGGAACGGGGCGGTGTAGAACTTCTCCCCGATCTCGCACGCGATGTACTGCGCGATCACGTCGCCGGGGTTGCCCACGCCGGTGTTCACCGTGAACTTCCAGTTGCGCCGGTTCCCGCTCCCGGGCGGGGTGGGCGACATGAACGCGATGCACTCGTCCACGTCGTTGGTCGTATACGTGGCGGTGTACCCGTCGGTGGAGTACCCCTGCATCACGAGGTTGATCTTGGGGCAGAACACGTCCACCACCTGGATCGCGTCCCCGCTGCCCTTGCAGACGTGGCCGGCCTGGTCGGAATGGATCCAGTACTCGATGCCCACCTGGGTGCCGATGTTCCCCAGCGAGTCCCGCGCGGCGTGCAGCATTGCGCCACCGGAATACGCGTCGAGGATGCTGCGGCCCGCCCAGACCTGCACCGGGCCGCCCCCCGTGACCTTGATCTTGTAGAGGCGGTACCGGGTCGTGAACGATCCCGGGTCGTAGGTCGGGCCGTAGATGTGCGCGTTGAACGCCCCGTTCCCCGCCCCCACGGTCGCGAACCCGGCGGGCACGTTGTCCGTCGTGATGTAGTTCCACGACCCCGCGTTGCTGACGAGGTCGATCGAGACGTTCATGGGGTCGGGGTTCTTCGCGGTGGGATCGAACGGCGCATACCGCCAGATCTCGTACGAGGCCGCGGCCGCCCCGACGTTGCCGACGATCACCGCGTCCGCCGCGCCCGGGATGTGGCCCGCGAACAGGTAGAACGTGGCCGGCGTCGAGGCGTTGATCAGGTTGCCGTTCTCCCGGTTGGGCGCCAGCGTCCCGAAGTCGTTGTAGGCGCCGCCGGACCCGATGCCCACGAAGGCCTTGTGTGCGAGGACCCGGGTGTCCGACGACAGGACGCGGTAGTGGTTCGGCGTCGGGGGGATGAACGTCCACTGGCTGCCCGCGAACAGGTCCTGCGAGCCGGCGATGTCCCACGTCAGCGTCGCCGCATTCCACTGGAAGACGAACAGCGTGGTCGGCGTGGCATCGTCCGTGTTCACGATCTGGAGCGCGTCCACGACGGCGTTCGCGGACAGGACCCGGAGGTAGGAGTAGACGATGTAGCCCGCGAAGTTCAGGCTCGAGGTGCCCGCCCAGGTGTTCGCGTCCTGGTTGCCGCCGCCCAGGCACATGGACAGCTCCCACACCATCGGCGAGTTCGACACCATCTTGTGCAGGAAATTGAACGGGAAGGGCGGCTGCGCCCCGGTCGCGAAATTGGACGGGATGTACCGGGCCGGCGCGCGTTCCACCTTGCATCCCATCTCCCAGTCGGTCGGCGGGCCGCCGGTGCAGGTCCCCGCGAAGACGTCGATCTTGGGGCTGACGCCCCCCGTGGCGGCGAACGGGCCGCACGGCGTGATGGTGTCGCACGGCGCCGCGGCGCAGCACCACTTCTTGTAGAGCTGGAAGTCCGCGGCCTTGTTGAGCGGGTAGAACGAGATGTAATAGGTCTGGTTCGTGCACGTGAAGAAGTTGTTCGCCTCCCCCGCCCAGCCGACGTAGCTGATGAAGGTGGTGCGCAGCACCACCGTCGCCTCGTGGGTGAAGCTGCGGTCCCCCTGCGCGTCGCCCGTGCCGCCCACGATGCCCGTCTGCCCGTAGGCCCGCACCGACGCCTTGTTGGTGACCACCGCCCCGACCGTCGTCGAGCCCTTGAGCGCGCCCTTCCACCGCACGGTCAGCGTGAAGCCCGGCGGCAGGTCCAGCTCCCAGGTCAGGATCGTGGTCGCGCCGTTCACCTTGCGCCCGGGCGAGGCGGACGCGCACCCGGTCGGCGTGATCGTCCACCCGACGCACGGGTCCTCGAAGCCCTGCCCGACCGACCACGGGTCAATGGCCGGCGGCACGGTGTCCCAGATGCGGCAGTTCCACCAGGTGTGGGTCGTCGAGATGTTGCGGACGAAGATCGAGTAGATGATCTCGTCGTCCGGCAGGCCCAGCCGCGGCGCGAACAGGACGTCGTTGTCCCCGATCTTCCAGAACTCGTACCGCTTGACGACGGTCGTGGGCGCGTTCGACGTGCGGCCGGCGGCGCACCCGAGCGGCGGATCCCAGGCCATGTGCGCGGTATTGAAGAAGAACGAGCCCTCGGGGGCGGCGATGTCGCCGGAGCCCGGCTCGAACGCCTCCCCGTTCCCCCAGTCCACCGTGACGCCGTAGGTCACCATCGCCGTCGGCCCGAACGCGGTCGTGAGCGGCCCGGGGATCGTCCAGCGCAGCCGCAGCGGCGGCCCGGGGTCCGGCGCCCAGCCCGCGTCCGGCCCCGGGACCCCGAACGTGGCGAGGTGGGTGTACGTGGGCAGGGTGTCCGTGAGGACGATGTCCGAGAGCGATCCGGTGCCCGGGCGCCCGTAGTAGATGGTGTAGTTGATGGTGTCGCCGGGCGCGGCCACGTCCTTGTCGGCCTGCTTCATCACGTACCGGATCGTCTTGAGCGCCGGGTCGGTCACCGGGCCGTACGGCGCGGCGAACCCGCAATTGTCGTAGAGGCCCCCGGCGAAGCCGGGGGGGTTGATCACGTCGTTGAACCCCGGCCCCAGCTCCACCGTGGCCCCGTCCGCGGGACATGGCCCGATGTCGGTATAGATCATGAGGGAAGGGAAGCACGTGCAGTTGCCGCACGGGTCGCCGCCCCAGGCGATGGATCCCGACCAGGTCCACGCGGGAAACGTCCCGGTCGCGGGGATCGTCCAGTTGCCGGCGTACGTCATCGTCACGATCCCGGAGTTGGTCTTGCCGCCGCACGTGATCTCGAAGTACATCCCCCGGATGTCGCCGGCCGCCCCCCCGGTCGCGGTGCCGTAGTTCATCATCGTGAACCCGGTGATCGGGCAGTTCGTCGAGCCGGTGCAGACGGCGTCGTCGCACTCCTCGAACTGGAACGCGGAAGTCGGGGCCATGCCCCAGTTGGGGAACAGGGTGTCGATGGTGTTGAAGGGGGCGATCGCGCTGGGGGAAAAGTCGATGAGGCCGTCCCCGCGGGCCCCGGCCGCCAGGGCCAGGGCAGCCGCCACGATCCACCGCTTCATCTGGAGATGTCCCGCACGCTCATGGCCCCCTCTGCCGCCCCCCGCTCACCGACCATTGTACGTTTCCCGGGGGCCGGGGGCCACCTGCCCGCCGCCTAACGCCCGGCCCCGCGCAGCCGGGC
>CAYNUZ010000240.1:0-3996 GCA_964400385.1 uncultured bacterium
GGCTGACATATTGGCGAGGCGGGCAGCGGGGACCGAACGGCGTCCGGGGGAACCCAGGCGCCAGGCACACGACCTTTCCTCGCCCGGGCCCCCGGGGGTTCGGGCCAAGGGGCAAACAAGCCTCCGACGGGCACGAATGGCCGCCGAACGCCCGCCTCATTATAGCATCGGCCGTCCGGGCCCTTTCACCTACCATTCTCCGTGCCGCCACCCGGAACCCGGGACATCTGCTACTTCGACGGCCAGTGCGGCATGTGCCGGCGCACCGTCCGGGTGTTGCACACCCTGGACTGGTTCGGGCGACTGGAATCCAGGGACATGACCGGTGCGGGGGACCTGCCCGTCAGCATGGAAGTCGCGATGACCGGCATGCCCATGCGGACGCGGGACGGGCGCGTGCTCGTCGGCTTCGCCGCCGTCCGTAGAGCCCTGTCCCAGACCATCGCCGGCCCGGCGGGCTGGGTCCTGTATGTCCCTGGAATCGCGTGGCTTGCGGAGCGGACCTACCGCATCATCGCCCGCAATCGCCGGCGTGCCTGCACGCTCCGCTGAGCGCGGCTCGCAGTTGCCCCTGGCGCGCGGGCCTCCCATACTCCAGTCTTGAGCGGCTCGCCCACCACCGCACCCGTCCTTGATGCCCGGTCCGCCGGCGCCCCGGCCGCGGCCGTGGAGGCCCTGCGGCAGGGGCTCCTGATCGCGTTCCCCACCGAGACGGTCTACGGCCTGGGGTGCAATGCCAGGTCGGGGCCGGCCCTGGATCGGCTCAGGGCCCTGACCAAGGACGGCCCCCCCGGCTCGTGGCACGCTCCCTCGGCCGACGCCGTGCTGAGCGCCATCGACATCGTCGCTCCGATCCACCGCAGGCTCATGGCCAAGCTGGTCCCCGGGCCGGTCACGTTCCTCATCGAGCGGCCGGACCTGGACCGGATTCGGGAGCACCTGGGCGTCGCCGCGGGCACGATCGATGATGGCCGGGCCATCTCCGTCCGCATCCCGGACCACTCCGTTGCAGGGACCATCCTGGAGCGGGCCCTTGAAGCGGGGATGCCGGTTGTCGCCCGTGGCATCAGCGCGGCCGGCTGGGGGGATGGCCGGTCCCTGCCGGACTTCCGCAAGGAGGGCAACACACCCGGCCTCGGGGCGGTGCTCGACGATGGTCCGACGCGCTTAGGGCGGGCATCCTCACTGGTGCGCCTGCTGGCCGGGGGCGGGTACCGGATCGAGCGCGAGGGGGCACTGGCCTCAAAGACGGTGCAGCGGGCGGCGCAGAAGGTGATCCTCTTCGTGTGCACCGGGAACACCTGCCGCAGCCCCATGGCCGAGGCGATCGCCGCGCACGAGATCGCGACGATGACGCCCAGGACGGACCTGGGCCCGCCGGTGCCGATCGTGGTGGCCTCGGCCGGGACGGACGCGATGGGTAACGCGCCGGCCACGGCCGAGACGGTCCAGGCGGTGGAGAGCCTGGGGATCGACGCGGCCACGCTCCGCAAGCACCGGGCCCGCGCCCTGACCGCGGCGTTGATCGCCGAGGCCGAGGTGGTGTACGCGATGACCGCCGGCCACATCCGCGCCGCCCGGGCGATCAGCCCGGATGCCAAGATCCAGCTCCTGGACCCGGACGGGGCCGACATCCCCGACCCGATCGGGGGCGATCTCGGCGTCTACACTCGGACCGCGCAGCGCTTGCGGGAGCTGATCCGGCGGCGGCTGAGCCAGGCCGGGGGTTTGGATTAGACCATGCGCATCGCGATGAGCGCGGATCACCGGTGGGCCCAGGCGTCCAAGATGCTCGCCGAGAAGCTCCGCCGCGAGGGGCACGAGGTTCAACTCGTGGGGGAGAGCCCCGTGACCGCGGTGGACTACCCCGAGCCGGCCTACCTGGTGGGGAAGACCGTCGCCGACGGGCGGGCGGACCTGGGGTTGCTGATCTGCGGCACGGGCATCGGCATGTCGATTGCCGCCAACAAGGTCAAGGGTGTCCGCGCAGCGGTGGTGCACGACGAGCTGACGGCCGAGATCAGCCGGAGCCACAACGACGCGAACGTGCTGTGCCTCTCGGCGGACCTGCTGGGCCAGCGGCTGATCGAGAGCATCGTCGAGGCGTGGATCAAGACGCCCTTCGAGGGCGGCCGCCACGCGCGGCGCGTGAGCAAGATCAAAGCGATCGAGGACGGCAAGGACCCGTCGGGGATCGTCGAGTAGTCAGGTCCAGAGCAGCACGAGCCCGCCGGCCTGCATCGCGGCGGCGAGCCACGCCGCGCCGATCGCAGAAGACGGGGGCTCGATGGGCCCCGCGCGGACCTTCAGGAACACCGGCCAGTAGGCCAGGGAGCAGGCAAAGCCGCCCAGGACCGCAGGCGCCAGCCACGCCAGGCGCGGCAGCGCCCCGTGGTGCGCGATCGACGACCCGATCACGGCGAAGGCGAGCGCGATGTTCACCAGCACGGCCCACCGCGCGCCCGCGGAAACCGACTCGGGCACCAGCCGCCACCGTCTCCCGTTGATCGTCGCGACGTCGAGCTCCAGCCCGCACTCGGGGCAGCGGGGGTCGCGGAGCCCCTTGAGGGAGTACCGGCATTTGGGGCACTTGGCATCGACGGCTGCCAGGTACGCTCGGACCTGGTCGGCCCGAGAGACCGGCCAGCGGCCATGGAAGGAAGACACGCGTTGAGCGCCGATGCCGCCGCGCATACGGAACAGGGATACGCACGGCGACGCCCGGGGTTGCAGCCCGCGCTCGGCTCAGTGCGCGGACGCGGCAGGCTCGGCGAGAACCGCAGCGCACTGAGGTGGTCACAGACTGTGACCGCTTCTGCCGCTCGCTCATTCACCCCAGCACATGCGCCGGCCCCGGCGTGTCCTCGGTGATCTTCTCTTTCTTGACGTCCTTGCCGGCGTCCACGCACGTGAAGAGCCACATCTCGTCCGAGACCCGCGCGTGCATGTGCACGGGCCGGCCCCAGAGCACGCGGAGGTTCTGGAGGACCGGGAGCGCCTTGGACAGGTCCACCTCCAGCCCGGTCCATTGGTGGGCCAGGTAGAGCTCGCCGCGGTTGAGGTAGTTGGCATCGACGATGTAGACGAACGGGTCGCCGCGGTTGGTCAGGTGGTGGAGCAGGGTCTGCTTCACCCGCTCAAAGTCGCGGCTGACGATCCGCATCTCGCCGGTGTGCGGGTCGCGCTTGTGCTGGTACATCTTGTGCCGCTCGACGAACTCGGGCGTGAGGAACTCGTCGATGAAGGCCACGTCGTTGTAGATCCGCCGGACCTCGAAGATCTTCTCGCGGCCCTTCATGGACTTGTCGTCGAAGCGGTCCTTGGCCCCGACGCTGTCCAGGCGCTCCCACGCCGCGCCGTGCTGGCCGGTGTTCCAGCGGCGCTCGATGTCCTTGAAGAGCTCGACGCCGATCTTGTAGGGGTTGAAGCCCCCCGGCTCCATGTGCACGACGCCCGAATGCTGGTCGGCGTAGTGCACGATCTCGCTGGCCTGCACGAAGTGCTGGGTCATGAGCTTGGAGTGCCAGTAGGTGGCCCACCCCTCGTTCATGATCTTGGTCATCGCCTGCGGGGCGAAGTAGTACGCCTCGTCGCGGATGATCGCGAGGATGTCCTGCTGCCAGCTCTCCAATGGGGCGTGGCGGAGCAGGAACTGGAGCACATCGCGGATCGGCCGGTCCGGGAAGCGGCCCTTGGCGGCCCTGGTCTTGTCCTCGTGCTCCTTGCGCTGGCGGCGCATCTCCTCCTGCGGGTTGATGAACGGGTCCATGTACGACTTGGCCGCGAAGCGCTCCGGCTCGAACCCGGGCGGGTGGTCCAGCTCCCCGTCCACCGCGTCCATCCCGCCGCCGGGCTTCTGCGGCGTGCGCGCCCTGGGTTGGTCGCGCTGCACGAACTGCGAGTGCGGGTCGATCAGGTGCTCGACGCTGAGGCACGCGTCGATGAAGCGCTCCACCGCCTCCTGCCCGTGCCGGTCGATGTGCCGCCGGATGCGGG
>CAYNUZ010000241.1:0-3975 GCA_964400385.1 uncultured bacterium
CATGTGCGTGCTGAGCGCCACACGCTGTCCCGCGCGCAACTCGGCCGCAAGCGCCCTGCCGAGGGTCGTGGTTACAGATCCGGACGCGCCGGTGATGAGGACCCGCATCGATCTCCGCCTAACGAGTGGGCGTTCTGCTGCCTTGACACTGCCGCGCGGGCATCCCTGATGCTAGCGACTCCTGCGCCAACTGTCTGGCGTCAATCGGTCGTACGCATTATCGTCGTGGCGCATCCGGCCCCCACCGTTCACCATGGATTCACACATGCGCGTTGCCGCCTCGGCACTGCTCGGCTCACTCGCACTCCTCGGCGCCTCCGCCGCGCACCGCAGGAGGACCCCGACCGCGGTCATGGAGGCCATCAGCGACGACCCCCCGTAGCTCACGAACGGGAGCGCCAGCCCCTTCGTGGGCACCAGCACCAGCGAGACCGCGATGTGCCAGACGGCCTGGAGGAAGAGCAGCAGCGCGAGCCCGGTCGAGAGCAGCCGGGTGTTCCGCCGGTCCGAGGCGCGGGCGATCGCCAGCCCCTCGCGCAGCAGGAGGACGTAGAGGGCCAGCGTGATGAACGCCCCGATGAACCCGAGCTCCTCGCCGATGATCGCGAAGATGAAGTCGGCGTGCGCCGAGGGGAGGTAGAGGAGCTTCTGGCTGCTCTCCCCCAGCCCCACCCCCAGCGGACCACCCGCCCCCAGCGCGATCAGCGACTGCTTGGTCTGATACCCCCCGCCGTCCAGCGACCCGAACGAGGAGAGGTAGAGCCGGATCCGGTGGAGCCGGTACGGCGCGATCGCGACCAGCGCCACCGCGGCGGTCGCGCCCAGCCCGGCGAACGCGGCCAGCGACCGCGTGCGCGCCCCGGCCAGCCAGATGAGGACGCCGCCCAGGGCCATCATCAGGAAGGCGGACCCGAAGTCGCGCTGGAGGATGGGCATGCCCACGGAGAGCGCGGCCAGCCCCAGGATGCGCGTCCAGGACTCCGCGGACCAGGCCGCGCCCGGCCGCTCCGCGGCCAGCAGCCGGGCGTACCACAGGACCACCGCCAGCTTGAAGACCTCGACCGGCTGGAAGGAGATCACGCCCAGGTTGATCCACCGGGTCGCGTGCGCCACGCTCTTGCCGATCCCGGGGACGAAGACCACCAGCATCAGGGCCCCCGCCACGCCCAGCACGCGGGGGGCGATCCGGTCGAGGTCGGCGAGCGGCAGCCGCGAGGCCAGGACCAGCCCGATGGCGCCCAGCCCGGTCGCGAGGACC
The DNA here is from genome assembly GCA_964400385.1 of uncultured bacterium. Taxonomy (GTDB): domain Bacteria; phylum Oederibacteriota; class CAKKQC01; order CAKKQC01; family CAKKQC01; genus CAYNUZ01. The sequence goes on from CAYNUZ010000241.1 coordinate 1,259, forward strand.
TGCCGCTTGAGGTGGTAGAACACGTTCCCCGTCCCGGCCTCCAGGCCCTGCACCGCGGCGGTGGAGAACACCATCACCCACCCCAGGCCGATCAGGATGGCCATCAGCAGCAGGATCGGGATCTCGCGCCGCAGGTCGCGGGCTACCATGCGCGCGCCCCCTGCGACCGGCCCGGGTTGAGCCGGCCCACCGCCTCGCGGAACTTGCGGCCCCGGTCCTCGAAGTTCTCGAACATGTCGAAGCTGGCGCACCCCGGCGAGAGCAGGACCACGCCGCGCGGACTGGCCAGCTCCCACGCCCGCCGCACCGCCTCGTCCAGCGAGCCCGCCCGGTGCAGCGGCGCCGCGCCCTGCCACGCCGCCTCGATCTTGCCCGCCGCCTCGCCGATGAGCACCACGGCGCGGGCCGCCCGGCCGACCAGGGCGCGGATCTTCGTGAAGTCCAGGTTCTTGTCGCGGCCGCCGGCGATCAGGACCACCGGTTCGCTGAAGCTCTCCAGCGCCTTCTGCATCGCGTCCACGTTCGTCGCCTTGGAATCGTTGATGAAGACCACCTGGCCGACGGTGCCCGCGGGTTCCAGCCGGTGTTCCACGCCCCGGAAGCTGCGCAGCCCCTCCGCCAGCAGCGCGGGGCCGACCCCCAGGGCGGCGGCCGCCTCCGCCGCCGCCAGCGCGTTCTCGAGGTTGTGCTCGCCGCGCAGGGGAAGATCCGCCGTGGGCATGATCCGCGCCTGCTGGCCGCCGTCGCACAGGACGATCCAGCCCGCCTCCACGCCCGCGCCCTCGATCCGCCCGTCGCGCGCGTCGAACCACCGCACCCGGGACGCCAGGCCCGGCGCCAGGGCGGCGCACCGCGGGTCGCGCCGGTTGAGAATCGCGAAGTCGCCGGGGCCCTGCCGGGCGAAGATCGAGGCCTTCGACTTCGCATAGACCTCGAAGTCCGGGTACCGGTCCTGGTGGTCCGGCGTCACGTTGAGCAGCAGCGCGACGTGCGGGTGGAAGGACGGCGCGGTATCGAGCTGGAAGCTGCTGACTTCCAGCACGAGCAGGTGGCCCTCCCCGATCTCGTCCACGACCTGGCTCACCGGCACGCCGATGTTGCCCGCCACCGTCACGTCCAGCCCCGCGGTCTCGAGCAGGTGGCCCAGCAGCGCGGTCGTCGTGGTCTTCCCGTTCGTCCCCGTCACCGCGACGACGCGCGCCCGCGAATCGGTCAGCGCGACCTCCAGCTCGCCCACGACGGGCACGCCGTGCCGCGCCGCGGACGCCAGCGCCGGCAGGTCGGTCCGGACCCCCGGGCTCACCACGATGAGGTCGGAGGAGAGGAGGAAGGCCTCGGTGTGCCCGCCGAACTCCGTGCGCTCCAGCAGCCCCTGGTTGACGCGCAGCCAGTGCTGGAACCCGGTGGCGGCCTTGGATTCGGACACCCCGACCAGCGCGCCGCGGCTGGCCAGCCACTTCACGAGCGCCGAGCCGCTCAGGCCCAGCCCCACGACCGTGACGCGCTTGCCCTCGAGGTTCCCCACGCCCGGCCCCGTCACCGCAGCTTCAGCGTCGCCAGCATGCCGACAATCAGGAGGACCGAGAAGATCCAGAACCGGATGATGACCTTGGACTCCGGCAGGCCGCGCAGCTCGAAGTGGTGGTGCAGCGGCGCCATCAGGAAGATCCGCCGCCGCCGCAGCTTGAAGTACCCGACCTGGGCGAGCACCGACAGCGCCTCCACGACGAAGACGCCGCCGAAGATCACCAGCAGCAGCTCGGCCTTGATGAAGACCGCGACCGCGCCGAGCAGCCCGCCCAGCCCCAGCGCCCCCACGTCGCCCATGAACACCTGCGCCGGCGGGGCGTTGAACCAGAGGAAGCCGAGGCTCGCGCCCACGAGGATCGCGGAGACCACCGCCAGCTCGCCGGCGTCCGGGATGAACGGGATGCGCAGGTAGGCCGCGAACTTGAGGTTCCCCACGAGGTAGGCCACGACCCCCATCCCGCCCGCGGTCAGCGCCAGGCACCCCGCCGCCAGCCCGTCCAGCCCGTCCGTGAGGTTGACCGCGTTGCTGGTCCCCACCATCACCAGCACGGCCAGGGCGAGCGAGGCCGCGGGCGGGACCACCACCGGCAACTTGAGGAACGGCAGGGAGATCGTGCCCGCCCGCTCCCAGCCGTCGGGCGTGGCCGCCACGTACAGGACGGCGATCACGACCGCGCCGAGGAACTGCCAGAGGAGCTTGGCGGCCGCGCTCAGGCCGCGCGCGTTGTGGTCGCGCAGCTTGAGCCAGTCGTCCGCCGCGCCCACGGCCCCGAACCAGACCAGCGCGAGCAGGCACAGCCACACCAGCGGGTTGCCCGGGCGGGCCCACAGGACGATGCCCGCCGCGATCGCCAGCAGCGCCACCAGCCCGCCCATCGTGGGCGTCCCGGCCTTCGGGCGGTGCGACTGCGGGCCGTCGGCCCGGATCACCTGGCCCAGCCCGCGCGACCGGAAGAGCTCGATCCAGCGCGGGATCGCGAGGTAGCACACCCCGAACGCAAAGAGCGCCCCGAGCGCCGAGCGGAAGGTGATGTAGTGGAAGACGTTGAACGGCTTGAACGCCGTCCGGGCCCCGTAGAGGATCTCGGACAGCATCAGCCGTGCAGCCTGTCCGCGAGCCGCTCAAGCGCGACCGCGCGGGACGCCTTGAACAGGGCGACGGTGCGGGGCCCCAGCGCGGCGCGCAC
>CAYNUZ010000242.1:0-3960 GCA_964400385.1 uncultured bacterium
CAGCGCGCGCTTGCCGGCCTGGGCCGCGCGCAGGTGGACCGCGCGGGCCACGGGCGTGGACCCCACGAACGCGGCCGCCTCGATGCCCGGGTGGTCCAGCAGCGCCTCCACCGCCTCCTTCCCGCCGTGCACGACCTGGAAGGCGCCCGCCGGGAGGCCCGCCTCCGCCAGCAGGGCCGCCAGCCGCATGGGCGTCAGCGGCACCAGCGGCGAGGGCTTGAGGAGGAAGGTGTTCCCGCACGCCAGCGCGATCGGGAACATCCACATCGGGACCATGGCCGGGAAGTTGAACGGGGTGATGCCCGCGACGACCCCCAGCGGGTACCGGCGGGACCAGGCGTCCACGCCGCCGCTGACCTCGAGGACCTCTCCCGCGGCGAGGTGCGGCAGCGCGGTGGCGTACTCGACCACCTCGAGGCCCTTGCGGATCTCCGCCTCGGCCTCGCCGGCGGTCTTGCCGTTTTCCCGGCTCACGAGCGCCGCCAGCTCCGCCAGGTCGCGCTCCACGAGCGCCTTGAACCGGAACATCACCTGCGCGCGGTCCTTGATCGGGACCGCGCTCCAGGTCCCGAACGCCGCGGCCGCCGCGGCCACCGCCCGGTCCACGGCGGCCGCGTCGGCGACGGGCACCTCGCCGAGGGCGGCTCCGTCCCACGGGCTGGCCACCGCGATCGTCCCCGCGGCCGGCATCAGGACCCCACCGCCGTCCAGGCCCCCGTGGTTGCGCTGCGGGCGATGGCCTCGCAGAGGAGCAGCTCCCGGTGGCCGTCGGCGAAGGTGGCGTACAGCGGCTCGGCCGACCGGGCCCCGCGGCGGACGTCGTCGTAGAACGCCCGGTAGAGCTGCTTGAACGTGTCGGGGAACCCCTCGTTGTGGCCGCCGGGATAGCTGGCAAACGCCTTCGCCGTCCCGGACAGCAGCGCGGGATCGCGGGTCAGCGATTCGTTGCCGTGCTCCCGGCTCCCGGTCCAGAGCGTGTTCGGCTGTTCGGAATCCCACGCCATCGCGCCCTGCGCGCAGGCGATCTCCCAGGTCAGGTGGTTCTTCCGCCCCGCCGTGACCTGCGAGACCGTCACCACGCCGCGCGCGCCGCCCCGGAAGCGGAGGAGCACCGACGCGTAGTCCTCGGTGGTGATGGCGACCGGCGTGCGGGCCGGCCCGGCGCCTTTCGCCTTGTCGGTGAAGGTCTCGACGGACCCCGCGGGCCGGAACCGGGTCGGGTGCACGGTCCGCAGGTCCGCGCACACCGCCTCGACCGGGAGGCCGGTGATGAACTGGACGAGGTCGAGCCAGTGCGTCCCGATGTCCCCGATCGCCCGCACCGCGCCCCCGTCCTCCGCCAGCACCCGCCAGTTGAAGTCGTCCGGGTACAGCAGCCAGTCCTGTACGTACGCGCCGCGCAGGTGGAAGACCTCGCCCAGCCCGCCGCCGCGGAGGCGCTCCCGCGCCTCGAGGTTAAGCGGGTAGAACCGGATGTTGTAGTTGACCGCGCAGCAGAGGGCGGGGTGCGCCGCCGCGAGCGCCACCAGCGCCCCGGTCTCGGCCGAGGTCATCGCCAGCGGCTTCTCGCACATGACGTGCCTGCCCGCGGCCAGCGCCAGCCGGACCTGTTCCGCATGGAGGCGGTTGGGCGACGTGAGGTGGACGACCCCCACCGCGGGGTCGGCCAGGAGCTCCGCATAGGACGCATAGGCCCGGTCCAGCCCCAGCGCCGCCGCGGCGGCCTTCGACTTTTCCGGCGAGGACCCCAGGACGCCCGTGACCCGCACGCCGACCCGGCGCAGCGCCTCGACGTGGACCGGCCCGATGAATCCCGTCCCGACCACGGCCGCGCCTGTCATGAACCGGATTGTACCTCCGGAAGGATACAATACCGGCATGCGTCCCCTGGCCTTCCGCCCCGACGGCACGTTCACGATCGTGCAGGCCACCGACCTGCACCTCGAGAACATGGAGCCGGCGGACCACAAGACCCTGCAGCTCCTCGGCGAAGTGCTGGATGCGGAGAAGCCGGACCTCGTGGCGTTCACCGGCGACTTCGTCTCCGGCTACGCGGCGAAGCAGCCGCTGGAGACCGCCACCGCGGTGGTCACCGTGGCGGAGCAGCGCGGCCTCCCCTGGGCGGCGGTCTTCGGCAACCACGACGACGAGTCCACGGCCACACGCGCCCAGCTCATGGACCACCTCATGACCTTCCCCCACAACCGCTCCGAGCCCGGCCCCGCGGGGATCGGGGGCGTCGGGAACTACGTGCTCCGGATCGGGTCGGCGCGCGGGGGCGCGCTCGCGGCGGCGCTCTACTTCCTCGACTCCGGGGGCTACGCGCCCAAGCCCGTCGAAGGATACGCCTGGATCCAGCCCGGCCAGATCACCTGGTACCTGGACCAGGCCCGGGCCCTCGAGGCGGAGTACCGGAAGGCCGGGGGCACGGCCGCGCGGATTCCCGCGTTGGGGTTCTACCACATCCCCATCCCCGAGTACCTCGAGGCCTGGTCCACCGTCCCGTGCCGCGGCGTCCGGTACGAGGAGGTCTGCGCCCCGAAGCTCAATTCCGGGTTCTTCGCGGCGATGGTCCAGGCGGGGGATGTCCTGGGCACCTTCGTCGGGCACGACCACATCAACGACTACGACGCCGGGTTCCACGGCATCCGGCTCTGCTACGGCCGCGGCGGCGGCTTCAACGCCTACGGCAAGGACGGCTTCCTGCACGGCGCGCGGGTGATCCAATTGAAGGAAGGGGAACGGTCCTTCACGAGCTGGATCCGGCTCGAGGACGGATCGGTGATCCGCGAACAGCCCTTCCACGCCCCCGCCGGCCCCGTCCTCAGCGCCTGATCCGGACCCCCGCGCGGTAGAATAAGGGATCATGTTCAAGCCGCGGTACCTTGAGCTCCTGGCGGTGGCCGTCATGCCGGTGGGCCTGGTGATGCTGGGCCTGCGCATCGGCTTCCTGGCCCACGGGCCGGCCGCGTGGGCCGCCGTCGCCGTGGCGCTGCCCGGGGGCTACGCGCTGGCCGACCTGGTCTCCGGCATCGTCCACTGGATGGCGGACCGGTTCGGGACGCCCGCGACCCCCGTCATCGGGGGGATGTTCATCGCGCCGTTCCGCGAGCACCACACCGACCCGCTGGGGATTACCCGGCACGACTTCGTGGAGGTGAACGGCGGGAACTTCCTCCTGCTCCTGCCCATCGTCTACGGGGTCGCGCTATTCGGGCCCGCCACGCCGGGACGGTGGGACGGGGTCCTGTTCGCCGCCGGCACGCTGTCCTTCGTGCTGTCCGTGATCGCCACCAACCAGTTCCACAAGTGGGCCCACATGGAATCGCCGCCGGCCGTCGCGCGCTGGCTCCAGGCGCGGCGGTGGATCCTCTCGCGGGAGCACCATGCGCTCCACCACACGGCGCCCTTCGATTCCTACTACTGCATCACCACCGGGTGGATGAACGGGCCCCTGGAGCGCCTGGGGCTGTTCGAGGCGGCGGAGCGGCTGCCCGGTCGCGCCCCGGAGGCCCCCACCCCCACGGCCCGACCCCCCCCAGGGGGCGGGGCGGGTGCTTGGAATCGGGCGGGCCGGCGGGCTGGAGATTCGCCGCGCGCTCGGCCAGCTTCGCGACGAACTCGTCGTGGATCGAGCGTTCCACCAGCAGGCGCGAGCCGGCGGCGCACACTTCGCCCTTGCCGTAGAAGATCCCGGTCGTGGCCCCGCGCACCGCGGCCTCGAGGTCGGCGTCCGCGAACACCACGTTGGGCGACTTGCCGCCCAGCTCGAGCGTCAGCTTCTTCATGCCGTCGGCCGCGCGCTTCATGATGTGCTTGCCGACCTCGGTCGAGCCGGTGAACGTGATCTTGTCGACGCCGGGGTGATCCACCAGCGCCTCGCCCACCACGCGGCCCGGCCCGGGCAGCACGTTGAGCACGCCCGGCGGCAGGCCCGCTTCGAGCGCCAGCTCGCCGATG
>CAYNUZ010000243.1:0-3952 GCA_964400385.1 uncultured bacterium
GGTCATCACGTGAAAACTCTCCATCTCGACTGCGTCGGCCGTTTCACCGAGGCGTGGCGGGAGACGAAGACGGCGATCGAGGCCGAGGTCGGCCGCGCGATCCGGCTCGAGGTCGAGCCCGGCCGCTACCTCGTCGCCGAGGCCGGCGCGCTGCTCACCGAGGTGCGCGGCCGGAAGCGACAAGGCGAGATCGAGTTCGTCCTCGTCGACGCGGGCTTCCACAACCTCGTCCGCCCCGCGTTGTACGGAGCCTGGCACGAGATCTCCGTCGTCGGGAAACCCGCGGGCGCGAGCGGCACTCCCAAAGTCGTCGCCGGTCCCTTGTGCGAGTCGGGGGACGTGTTCCCGCAGACCCGCGCCGGGCCGCCCCGCCAACTTCCCGCCCCAGCCGGGCCTGCAGCTCCGACCCGCGCCCCTCGAGGAACAGCCGGGCCTGGGCCACGAGGGACCCGAACGCCTCCGGGCCGATCCGGCCCGCGCACGGGGCGTCGCACCAGTTGAGGTGGTGGTAGAGGCAGGGGGTCTGCTTGCCGTCCAGCTCCACCCGGCACGACGGCACCCGGAAGTACTGGTTCACGATCCGCTGGACCCGGCGGGCGGACCCGGCGGTGTACGGCCCGTACACCCGGCTGCCCTTCGCGGTGTGGCGGCGGGAGAAGTAGAGCCGGGGAAATTCGTCGGCCAGCGTCAGCTCCAGCACCGGGTGGCTCTTGTTGTCCCGGAAGCTGACGTTGTACCGGGGATGGTGCTTTTGGATGAGCGTCTGCTCGAGCATCAGGGCCTCGAGCGGGGACCGGGTCACGATGGTCTCGCAGGCGGCGGCCTGCCCGCCGATGAACATGGACTTCGAGGGGGAGGGCTGTCCCGGGGTATAGCTCCGGAGCCGGGCGCGTAGCGAGGCCGCCTTCCCCACGTAGATCACCCGGTCCCCGTCGTCCTTGAAGAGGTAGACGCCGGGCTCCGGGGAGACCGTGCCCATGAACGCCGCGAACGCTTCCGCTGTCACCCTGCCTTCATCTTACCCGAGGTGTCAGACGGTTGACACCCTCAGCCGGGCGAACCGGCGCTTGCCCACCTTGAGGAGCGTGCCGGTGGCCACGGCCACCGCGGCGCGGGGATCCGCCACGACGGCGCCGTCCACTTCCACCGCCTTCTGCTCGACGAGCCGGTGGGCCTCGGCGTTGCTCGGGGCCAGCCCCGCCGCGACCAGGAGCCGGACGAGCCGGGCCTTGCCGTCCTCGACGAGGAGCGGCGGGACCGCGAACTCGGGCGTGTCGGCCGGCGCCTCGTGCTTCACGAACACCCGGTCGAAGGCCTCCCGGGCGGCGTCCGCCGCCGCCGCCCCGTGGAAGGTCGCGACGATGGCCCTGGCCAGCGCGTGCTTGGCGTCGCGCGGCGACAGGCCGTCCGGCAGCGGCGCGTCCAGCAGCAGCGCCGCGTACCGGGCGGTGAGTCCGTCGGGGATGGAGAGGACCTTCCCGTACATCTCGTCGGGCTTGTCCGTGATCCCGATCGCGTGCTCGGGGATGGACTTGCTCATCTTCTTGACGCCGTCGGTCCCCTCCATGAGCGGCACCACCAGGATCGCCTCGGGCGGCTGCCCGGCGTGCTCCTGGAGCGCACGGCCGACGAGGCAGTTGAAGATCTGGTCGGTCCCGCACAGCTCGATGTCGGCCTGGAGCGCCACCGAGTCGTACCCCTGGACGAGGGGGTAGAGGAACTCGTGCACCGCGATGGGCTTCCCGGCCTTGTACCGCTCGGAGAAGTCGTCGCGCTCGAGGAGCCGGGCCACGGTGTACTGGGAGGCGAGCCGGATGACGTCCGCGAACGTCATCGCGTCGCTCCATTCGCTGTTGTGCCGGACCTCGGCCCGGTCCCGGTCGAGCAGGCGGCCGACCTGCGCAAGGTACGTCGCCGTATTCGCCGCGACCTGGGCCTTCGTCAGCGGGGGCCGGGTCGTGGACCGGCCCGAGGGGTCGCCGATCTGCGCGGTGAAGTCGCCGATCAGGAAGATGACGGTGTGCCCGAACTCCTGGAAGAGCTTGAGCTTGCGCAGCGGCACCGTGTGGCCGAGGTGGAGGTCCGGCGACGTGGGGTCCACGCCCAGCTTGATCCGGAGCGGCCGGTGCTCGGCCGCGGCCCGGGCCAGCGCGGCGCGCACCCCGCCCTGCGGGATCTCCTCGGCGGCGCCCCGGAGCAGCGCGGCGGCCTGGGCGTCGAGGTCGGGAGTCATCGGAAGATTGTACCGGGGATGTGCATCCCCCTCACCCCCAGAGCCCCCCTCTCCCCATGGGGAGAGGGGAATGAAGGAGGCGTGAACTACGGGTTCCGCAATTCCCGCTCCTCGTCGGGGGCGGGGGGGGCGATATTCGCGGCCTGCCACGCGTGCGCGGGGGGCCGGCCGGGGGGCCCGGCGTCGAGCGAGACCACGTACGGCATGCCCTCGGCCCGGCCGAGGAAGGCCAGGTCGTAGAGCGCCACGGAGGTCCCGGCCGCGTTCTGCGGCTTGACGAGCGGCGCCAGGGCCCACGCCGCATACTGCGAGGCGAACTCGCCGGCGACCGGCGCCGGGACCGGCACCCGGAACCACGACCGCAGCCGGCCGTGCATCCCGGACAGCGCCTGCACCTCCGCCGCGAAGTACCGGTCCGCGGTCCACCCCACCACGTTCCACTCGAGCGGCCGCAGCATCGCGGGGTAGGCCGCCACCCGGGCCGGCCGGATCCGGATCGTCCCGAGGGACAGCTTGAACTGCGCCTCCGCAAGCGTCTGGCTGACCGACCCCGCGAGCGCGTACGCCGCGAGGCAGCCGAGCGCGGCGCGGTTGCACGCCGCGGCCCGGCCGATCCAGACCAGCCCCAGCACTAGCCCGCCCGCCAGGATCGCCCAGACCACGGGGTCCACTTCCGCCACCCACCCCAGCGCGATCCGCCGCGGGTCCGCCGGCCAGAGCAGCCGCACGCCCCACGGCGTCAGCACGTCCAGCGCGGCATGGCCCGCGAGCCCCGCGACCGCGAGGCCGAGCAGGACGCGCAGGTCGCGCAGCGGCGACCAGAGGCGGAAGGCAAGCGCCAGCAGCACGGCGCCGGCGGCCATCCCGGCCAGCGAGTGCGAAGGGCCGCGGTGGGAAAAGAGGTACGAGTCGCGGCCGGCCAGGCTCAGGAGGAAGTCGAGATCGGGCAGGTTGGAGGCGGCGAGGAGGAGGAGGGCGGCGGCGCCGCCCCACCGCTTGCGCGGACCCGCCTCCGCGAGGGCGGCCCCGCAGAGGGTGTGCGCCAGACTGTCTACTTTCTTCCTTCCTGTTCTTTCTGCGCGCCGTACGCGCGCCGGGCGCGCTCCTCGGCCGCCGCGCCGCCCGGGCTCTTCCGGACCGTGGCGATCTGCCGCGACAGGATGTCCTCCGTCTCGCGCTCCAGGGCGATGAGCCGCTCGAGCAGGTCGGAGAGGTCCCGGAGCACGGCCTGGAACTGGGACAGCTCGGCGGGCTTGAGGCCCGCCTTGATGGCCGGCCAGCGCTCCTTGAGGGGCTTGATCTTCGCCTCGATCGCGGCGATCTCCTCGAGCTGCTGCTGCTTGCGGGACAGGACGACGGTGGCCTGCTCCAGCTCGGCGTCCTTGACCAGCTTCAGCTCCTCGGCGGAGATGGCCAGGACGGACTGGTAGATGGCGACCTCGCGGCGCAGCCCCTCGAGCAGGGCGGAATGGTCGGCGGCAGGTTCCCCCATGCCGTTACTTCCGGCTCACCACGTCGATCCCCACGCTCGCCTCCTCCTCGCCCGCGTCCACGCGCACGCGGTACACGCCGGCCTTGACCGGCTTCTGCGTTTCGTCGCGGCCATCCCACTCGAACCGGTACGTGTCCGGCCACGCCCGGTCCCGGTTCGCCAGCAACCGCACCCGGCGCCCGCGCGCGTCCGCCACGTCCACCACCAGCGACCTGGCCTCGCGCAGC
>CAYNUZ010000244.1:0-3929 GCA_964400385.1 uncultured bacterium
GGCCCGCGGTTGGGCTTGATCTCCCCGACGGAGTACGCCGGGAAGTTGTAGTGGAGCATGAACCGCTTGTGGGTCGTCCCCTCGAGCGCCTCCATCTTCTGGGCGTCTTCCTCGGTGCCCAGGGTCGTGATCACCAGCGCCTGCGTCTGGCCGCGCTGGAAGATCGCGCTGCCGTGGGTGCGGGGGAGCACGCCGGTCGAGACCGAGAGCTTGCGCACCTCGTTGAACGCGCGCCCGTCCGGCCGCTTGCCGGAATCCAGGATCGTGTCGCGCACGATCTCCCACTCGGCTTCCGCGAGCAGCGCGCCGATGGCCTTGTCCTGCTCGGGGAACTTCGCCTTCAGCTCGGCCTTGATGGCGTCCTTGGCGGCGTCGGTCCCGGCCTCGCGGGCCAGCTTGTCCGGGTTCTGCATCGCCGGCTGGAGCCGGGCCTTGGCCGCGGCCTTCACGGCCGCCACGAGGTCGGCGGGCGGGGCGGGCGGCTCGGGGACCTCGACCTTGGCCTTGCCGGCCTTCTGGCGCAGCCGGTTCATGGCGTCGAGGATCGGCGCGATCTCGCGCTGGGCGAAGTCCAGGGCGGCCTTGATCTCGGCTTCCGGCACCTGGTTGGCGCTGCCCTCGATCATGACGATCCGCTCGCTGTTGGCGGTGATCACCAGGTCGATGTCGGACAGCGGGAACTGCTCGAACGTCGGGTTGGCCACGAACTGGCCGTCAATGCGCCCCACCCGGATGGCGGCGACCGGCCCGGCGAACGGGGCCTGCGTCAGGTGCACCGCGGCGGCCGCGGCGTTGAGCGCCAGCACGTCGGGGGCGTTGACCCCGTCGGCGCAGAGCACCAGCACGTCCACCTGGATCTCACGGCGCAGGGTCTCGGGGAAGAGGGGGCGCAGCGAGCGGTCGACCAGCCGGCTGGTCAGGACCTCGCTGTCGCGCTGCTTGCCCTCGCGCTTGAAGAAGCCGCCCGGAATCCGGCCGGCGGCGTAGGTGCGCTCGCGGTAGTCCACGAGCAGGGGAAAGAAGTCCTTCCCCTCGATGTCCTTGCGCGCCATGACGCAGGCGGCGAGGACCACGGTTTCCCCGTACTGGGCGAGCACCGCTCCGTCGGCCTGGGTCGCCAGGTGGCCGGTCTGGAACGAGAGCGGGCGGTTCGCGATCTGGAGGTCAATCTTCTCTGCCATGGTCGGTGAATCTCCTTGGACGCCTCAGCCCGGCCCGGCATGGCCGGGGCGATCCGGGGGAGGCGCATGGTTGTGGTTCGGTTGTAGCCGGCCCGCCGCGGTGCGGCGGAGGCGGCGCGGTTATTTGCGCAGCCCGACCTTGTCGAGCACGGCGCGGTAACGGTCGAAATTGTGCGCCTTCAGGTAATTGAGGAGGCGCCGGCGCTGGTTGAGGAGCTTCACGAGCCCCCGCCGGGAGGCATGATCCTTCCCGTGGGCCTTGAAGTGGTCCGTCAGCGCTTCGATCCGCTTGGTCAAGAGGGCCACCTGGACTTCCGGTGAACCCGTATCCTTCTCGTGCGTCTGGTGCTGTGCGATCAGCGTCGTCTTCTGCTCTTTGGGTAGCGGCATAGGATGCTTGTGTCTCCTGTTTGGTCTTGCATGGCCGGGCTGCCGATTGCCGGTCGGTCACCCCAGCGGTCTGCTGCCCCGCGTTCACCGCGGGACCTGATGATGATACAGAACCCGGCCACCCGGGCGCAAGGGGCGGGCCCGGCGCCCCCGGAACGGCCCGTTCAGGCCGCTGCGGACGCCTTTTCCGCCGGCGGGGGCGGGGGCTTCAGCCAGGCCCCGATCCGCCAGGTGATGATCTGGAGCGTCAGCGCGAATCCCCCGCGGACGAGCTGCCAGAGCTCGTTGGCGCAGGTCACGTGCCTCAGCATCTTGAGGATCTGGGACGGGCGCAGGTAGAACCGGCGGTTGGCGTCGGCCACGGCCCGTTCCAGCGACGGCACGCCCGGCACCTCGATGGTGGACGAGGGCCCGACGGCGACCCAGTCCTCCCACTTGACGGTGTCGAGCGGCACCCCGGCCGCGCCGTAGGTGAGCGCGTAGGCCTCCGTGCCGGGGTACGGGACCATCATGTTGAAGAAGGCCATCACCGGCTTGATCTCGACCGCGAAGTTGACCGTGGTCTCGATCGTGGCCGCGGTCTCGCCGGGGTTCCCGAAGACGAAGAAGCACTGGCTCTTGATCCCGACCTCGTTGGCCCACCCCAGCGCCTGCCGGACCTGGTCCACGGTGATCTTCTTCTTGATGGTCTTGAGCATCCCGGGGTCGCCCGACTCGACGCCGAACCCCACGGAAAAGCACCCGGCGCGCTTCATGATCTCGAGGATCTCCTTCGTCACCGAGTCCACCCGGGCGAAGCAAAACCACGACATCTTCAGGTTTTTCTTGAGGATCAGCTCGCAGATCCGGTAGTCGCGCCGCTTGTCCATCGTGAAGACGTCGTCGTTGAAGATGATCTGGTCCACGCCGTAGACCTTGTTCAGGTGCTCCATCTCGTCCACGATGTACTCCGGGCTGTGCGACCGGAAGGGGTAGCCCAGGACGATGTGCGAGGCGCAGAAGATGCACTGGTACGGGCAGCCGCGGCTGGTGATCGCCGTGGTCGCCCGCTTGCCGCGCCGGTTGTGGGCGTGCGGCACGTACGCGTCGAAGTTCACCAGCTCCCGCGCCGGGAAGGGCAGGTCGTCGAGGGTGCGCATCCACTCGCGCTTGGGGTTGGCCTGGATCCGCTCCCCGTCCCGGAAGGCCACGCCGGCGAGGGGCCGGAGGACGTCCGGCGTCAGCGGGCCGCTCTCGAGCATCGTGGCCAGGTCCAGCATGGACTCCTCGCCCTCGCCCACGCCCGCCAGGTCGAATTCGGGGGCCTGCCGCAGCGTCCCCTCCGGCATGGCGGTGGCATGGACCCCGCCGACCACCGTCACCGCCCCGGGGGCCACGCGCTTGGCGATGCCGGCGTAGTGCCGGGCCTTGGGGAAGCTGGGGGTGGCGCAGGAGACCCCCACCAGCCGCGGCTGGAACTCGGCCAGCCGGGCGGCCACCGCGCTGTCGGGAATATCCTGCGCGTCGGGGTCGAGGAAGATGACGTCGTGGCCGGCGCGCTTGAGCACCGCGGCGATGTACCCCAGGCCCAGCGGAAAATACCGCCCGGACGCGGCTTTCAGGGGACCATACGTTTCAGCGTAGGGGGCGTTCAGAAGGGCGACTCGCATTGCTCCCGCATTAAATTATAGTAACGGGGGATTGCGTTGACCAGCCGGGGTCGTTTACAATGAAAAACCTATATGGCACAAGCGCTTTGTTGGCTGGCCGCCCGGCTGGCCGGACTGGCCGGGGTCGTGGCGACCGAGACCCCCGAGGTGCTCCTGCTCCCCGCGGGCCGGGCCCCGGTCCGGCCCTGGATCACCGGATTCCTGGCCCGGGCCGGGTATGTCCGCCGGGGTGAGGAGCCCCGCCCCGAGGGCGGCCACGGGGCCGCCGCGCGCCTGCGGCTCGCGACGGCCGGCCGGGTCCGGATCGTCTCCGGATTCGTGCAGCACGCGATCCTCTACGCGGCCGGGGCGCCCGAGTGGGAGCGGAAGGCCGCGTACACGGTCGCGAAGGAGAAGGTGAAGAAGGCGCTCGAGGAATACGAAGCCCGGCTCAAGAACCAGGGCCCCGTCAAGCGGTCGGCCGTGATCCATGAGATGGCCTCGATCAACTCGCCGGACGTGGTGGCGGTCCTCGTGCGGCATCTGGCGGAAACCGACTCGGCGGTCCGCCGGTCGGTGATCCAGGAGCTCGGCGCGACGGGGGATCTCCGCGCGACGGACCCGCTGCTCATCCTGCTTCCGCTCTGCGTTCAGGGCGTCCCCGGGTTCCTCGAGTCCGTGAAGGCGATGGTAAACCTGGGCAGCCCCCGTGCCGCCGCCCCGCTCCTGC
>CAYNUZ010000245.1:0-3901 GCA_964400385.1 uncultured bacterium
ATCCCGGCCCCGGCACCGCCGTCAGAACCCGGTGACCAGGGCTTCGGACCCCGCGGCCTTGATCGCATCGCGCTCGGCCTCCGCCGCGCCCCGGGTCGCATACGGCCCCAGGATCACGCACTGCATCGAGCCGTAGGCGGGGGACGGACGTTTCACGATTTTTGCGGCCTTCCCCTGCCTGACCCACTTCGCCACCTCGGCCTTCGCGGCGGCCGTGATCTTGTACGCCCCCACCTGGACGCCGAATTTCCCCTTCGTCCGGGGCGGCTTCTTGAGCGTCGCGCGGATCGTGTCCGCCTCCTCCGAGTCCGGGAACGCCTTGATCAGCCGGTCGCCCAGCCGCCGCTGGTCCGCCGCCGTCCGCGCCGATTGCGCGGCCCCCAGCAGCGCCTGCGGCCGCACGCTCCCCGCCCAGGGGGCGTCCACGAGCGCGCGATACACGGAATTCGCCGTGGCCATGTCGCCCCGCGTCCGGGCGACGGACGCCACCAGCAACCCCGCGAGCGCCCGGGTGCCCTCCTGGCGGCCATGGCGGTACTCCCCGTCCGCCGCCGCCAGCGCCTCCGGCTCCTTGCCCTCCTCCTTGAGGCAGACCGCCTTCCAGTAGACCGCGCCCTCGGCGCGTTCGTCGTCGGGATGGGCCTCCAGCCACTCGGCGAACGCGAGTTCGGCCTCGGGATACCGTTCGCGCATCAGCAGGAGGTGCGCCAGCTCCAGCTCGCACTCGGCCTTCGTGTCGGGCGGCGCGGACTCCATGACCGCCTTGAACCGCCGGTCGGCCTCTTCCGCCCGCGTGGCGCACCGCGCCCACAGCAGCGAGGCGGGCCAGAACAGCCGGTGGTCGGCGTACCGCGACCGGAACTCGTCGAGCCGGGACGAGGCCGCGTCCGGGTCACCCGCGTCGAACGCGGCCGAGGCCCCCGCGAACAGCTCCTCGGGCGACGGGGCCGCCCGGCCGGCGGCCGCCAGCAGCAGGAGCAGCCCCAGGACCGGGCGCGTCTTCAGGCGGGCGCCGCCACGGCCGCCGCGGGGGCGCCGGTGAGGGTCCACGACCCCGCGCCGGTGATCGTCACCGGCAGGAAGGCGCCCGCGGCGACCGGGGCGTCCGGGGTGAACGCAACCAGCTTGTTGGAGCGCAGGCGCGCCTGCCACCGCCGGCCGTCCTCCGTCGCGTGCTCGGCCAGGGCCTCCACGGTCGTGCCGACGAGGGCCTCGTTGTGCCGCCGGCTGTGGACCTCGAGCAGGGCGTTGAGCCGCGCCAGCCGGAGATCCTTCTCCGCCTCCGGCACCTGGTCCTCCATCGCCGCCCCCGGCGTCCCCGGCCGGGGCGAGTACTTGAAGGAGTACGCGCCGTCGAAATCCGCCGCCCGCACGAGGTCCAGCGTGGCCGCGAAATCCGCCTCCGTCTCCCCGGGGAACCCCACGATGAGGTCGGTGGTGACGGCGATCTCCGGCACGAGCTGCCGCGCGCGCCCGACGATCTCGAGGTACCGCGCCGCGGTATATCCGCGCCACATCCGCTTGAGCTGGGCGTCGGAGCCCGATTGCACCGGCAGGTGCATGTGCTCGCACAGCGTCGCGCACTCCCCGAACGCGGTCAGCACCCGGTCGGTGTGGTGCACCGGGTGCGAGGAGGTGAACCGGAGCCGGCGCAGGCCCGGGACCCGGTCGAGCCGGCGCAGCAGCGCCGCGAAGTCCCGCTGCGGCCCGCCCGCCTTGCCGTACGCGTTCACGGTCTGGCCCAGCAGCGTCACTTCGACCACGCCCCGGGCCGCCAGCCCCTCCACTTCGGCCACGATCTCGTCGAAATCCCGGTTGCGCTCCCGCCCGCGCACCGACGGCACCACGCAGAACGTGCACTGGTGGTCGCACCCTTCCATGATCTTGACCCAGGCCTTGAACCCGTGCGGATGCTCACCGGTCAGCTCGGGGACGCCCGCGGCATCGGCCACCCCGGTGGCGAACTGCGGCAGGTTCGTCTCCCACACCCGGTCGATCAGCGCGGGCAGCTGCGGGAGCTTGGCGGGGCCCAGCACGATGTCCACCTGCGGGAACCGCTGGCGCACGGCCCGCCCCTGCGCCTCGGCCACGCACCCCGTCAGCGCCAGGATCCGGTCCGGGCTGCCCCTTCGCCACTCCGCCAGCCGCCCCAGCAGCGACAGCGCCCGCTGCTCGGCGTGCTCCCGGATGTGGCAGGTGTTGACCAGCACGACCTGCGCGTCGTCCAACGCGGCCGCCCGGCGCATCCCCTTGCGCACCAGCAGCTCCGCCATGATCTCGGTGTCCCGCTCGTTCATCTGGCAGCCGTACGTCGTGATGTGGAAGGCAGGGCCGGTCATCCGTTGATTTTACGCCAACGCCCGCCCCCCCGCCCCGATCAGCCCGCGCACGTTCCAGAGCAGCAACGCGGTCTCGAACGCCTCGGCCGCGGTGGTCGTGGCCGCCGCGCCGGCGAACCCGAACTGGGGGATCGCCCAGAGGTTCACGACAAAATTGAAGGCCACCGTCGCGCCGATGATCCAGAGGAGCTGCATCTGCCGGTGGCGCGCGATGAGCAGCGAGGAGGTCAGGCTGTTGACCAGGACGACCAGCAGCGCGGGAGAGAGCAGGTGCAGCGCCACGACCGACCGGCCGTACCGGGCGCCGTAGACCAGGTGGACGAGGGGCCGGCCCAGGAGCAGGGTGGCCGCGACCCCCGCCGACCCCAGGGCCAGCGCGTACCGCAGCGCGCGCCGGTAGGTGGCCCGCAGGAGGTCCTGCGAGACCCGGTGGAGGGACGCGAAGAGCGGGAAGGCGGCCGTGACGAGCGCCCCCAGCAGGAAGCTGCCCGACTCCGTGAGGTTGTACGCCACCTGGTAGTACCCCATCGCGTGCTCCGCGGTCCGGGGCGCGAGCAGCCACTTCAGCATCAGGACGTCCTGCCGGTAGAGGAAGGCGACCGCGAGGCCGGAGACCCACAGCGGCCAGGAGCTGGCGAGGAGGTGCTTCGCCGTGCGCGACGACCACGCCGGCCGGCGGTGGAGGTAGTACGCCGCCAGCGCGAGCTGGATCACGGCCCCGGCGGCGCCCGTCAGCGCCAGCGCCGAGAGGGCGAGGCTGAACGACGGGTGACCCAGCCGCCAGCACGCCGCAACCGCGCCGAACGAGAGGAGGCCCGGCACCAGCCCGGCCACGACCTGGGGGGTCCGCAGCAGCCGCGCCCGGAGGAACCCCAGCCCGACCTGGCCGACCGTGCCCAGCAGGAGCAGGACCGCCCACGGTCCCGAGATCGTCCAGAGCGCGAGCCCGAGCGCCAGCGACTGGCCGAGCCGGAGGACCAGCGCGGTGCCCACGATGATCCCGTCGCGGGCCGGCTTGGCCGCCGCCTCCCGGGTGACGATCGTCGCGACACCCCACTGCCCTACCGCGTCGGCCAGGGTGACGAGCGCCAGCGTGTGGCCGAGCTGGCCGAACCGCGCCTGCCCGAGCCAGCGGGCCAGGAGCGCGCCGCGCCCCAGCCCGAGCAGGAGCTGGCCGAGGTTGGCGAGGGCGAGCCAGGCGGTGAGTTTCAGCATCGGCGCTCCCGGGAGCCTGCGGTTCAGGCCAGGCGGTGGTGGCGCGCCCGCCAGAACAGCAGTGCGAGGCCGAGGGACTCGGTCAGCGTGGTGACGCCGGCCGCGCCCGCGAACCCGAAGGCCGGGATGGCATACAGGTTGGCGGCGGCGTTGAAGGCCAGCATGACCACCGTCACCCGGAGCAGCGTGCGCTCGCGGCCGCCCGCGGTGAGCAGCGCGGCCAGCAGGCTGTTGAGCAGGGTGACCAGCAGCGCCGGGGCGAGGAGCCGGACCGCCAGGCCGGACGGGTCGTACTCGGCGCCGTAGAGCAGGAAACTCGCTTGCGGAAACCGCTGCAGCGCGATGCT
>CAYNUZ010000246.1:0-3879 GCA_964400385.1 uncultured bacterium
ACGCCGGACACGGTGGGGCCGGCGAGCGTGTCTGCGGACACCCACCCCGCCTCGACTCGCGCCGGTCAGTTCAAATGTTCGAAGCGGAACGTAGTTACTTGGAAGCGGGGAGGAGGTCGGGACGGGAGACGCGGCGGGAGAGGGCGGGGATGACCTTGCCGCGCTTGAGGCACTTCGCACAGATCCAGATCGTGTTGACCTTGCCCTTCTGCATCACGCGGATCTTGCGGAGGTTGGGCAGGGCGTACCGGATCGAGACGCGCTTCGAGTGGCTGACGAGGTTCCGCTGCATGGACCCCTTGCCGCACACCTGGCAGCACTTGCCCTGACCCTGTGACTGGATTTGCATAGGCGAGAATTATAACAGGGGCTTCAGGCGGCGGTCAATTCCGTGGCGCCGTCGGCGGGCTCCACCTTTTCGACGGGCTGGAGGGCCCCGTACCGGTGCGCATAGACGCGGGTCAGGTCGTGCTGGACCGCGTCGGCGGCGGCGGATTCCGCGAGGATGAGCGCGCAGCCCCCGAACCCGCCGCCCATCATGCGCGCGCCCAGGACGCCCTTGATCTCCTGCGCCGACTTCACGAGGAAGTCCAGCTCCGGGCAGCTCACCTCGTAGAGGTCGCGGAGGCTCTGGTGCGACTCGTTGAGGAGCCGCCCGAGCGCCGGGAGGTTCCCGGACTTGAGTGCCTCGACCGCGTGCACCACGCGCGCGTTCTCCCGCACGACGTGCTCCACGCGCTTGGCGATCACCGGTGGCAGCAGGGGGGCGGCGGCCGCGAGGTCCGCGGGGTTGAGGTCCCGCAGGGCCGCGATCTTCGGGTACTTCGGCTTCAGCAGCTTGACCGCCTCCTGGCACTGCTCCCGGCGCTTGTTGTACTCGACCGAGGCCAGCTTGCGCTTGACCCCCGAGTTGACCACCAGGAGCGCATGCGCGCCGAGGGTGAGGGGGATCGGCTCGGCCTTGATCGTGCGGCAGTCGAGGTACAGCGCGTGGCCCCGGCGGCCGAAGCAGGAGGCGAACTGGTCCATGATGCCGCAGTTGACCCCGACGAACGAGTTTTCCGCCCGCTGGCAGGTCTTGGCGACGGACAGGCGGTCCAGGGTGTACGGGAAGAGGCCCATCGCGGCGTAGGCCGTCGCGCACTCCAGGGAGGCCGACGAGGACATGCCGCCCCCGAGCGGGACGTCCCCCTGCACGAAGATGTTGAGCCCCTCCATCTTCCACCCGCGGTTGATGAGGGAGTTCAGGACCGCCTTTACGTAGTTGGCCCAGCCGTGCTCGCGGTCGTTGCGCATCACCATCAGGTCGAACTCGATGCGCTCCTCGATCGTGGCGGAGTACACCCAGACCTTCGTGTCGATCCGGCGCTGCATCGCCACCCAGGTGGCGCGGTTGACCGCGGCGGGTAGCGCCAGCCCGTCGTTGTAGTCGGTGTGCTCGCCAATGATATTGATGCGGCCGGGGGCGCGGGCCAGGGCGATCTTGCGGTTGGCGTCCCCGAACTGCTCGATGAACCGCTGCCGGAGCTGGGCGGCGGAGAAGGCGGGCTGCGACGGCACGCCCGGCCTCCCGTCAGCCGGCGGCGGAGCCGCTCTTGTGGAGCTTGGTCCGGACGCGGTCGAGCGAGCGCTTGATCTCGGCGTTCTCCGGATCCAGGCGCTGCGCCTCGCTCCAGGCCTTCTCGGCCTCCGGCAGGTTGTTCTGCATGTAGGCGAAGATGCCCTTCTTGTTGAGCATCTTGACCTGCTCGGCCGAGACGATGGACTTCGACTCCTTGCCGGTCAGCTGCTTGATCGCGGCAGCGGCCTCCTTGTCCTCGGGGTTGTACGCCAGCACCTCTTCGAATGCGCGCCGCGCGGCGTCCTTGTTCCCGGCCTTCTGGGCCGCGGCGCCCTCGCCCTTCTTCTGCGCGATGGCGTCGTCGATCCGCTTGTTGACCTTGATCAGGAGCTCGCCGAGCTGCTTGTTGCCCGGATCCGTCTCGCGGGCGCTGTCGATGGCGCGCTTGGCGGGCATCAGCTTGTTCTGGGAGAAGAGCTTCTGGATCTGGGCCAGCACGACCTTGTTGCCGGACGACTGGGCGGTGCGGATCTTCGCCTGCAGGGCCAGCGTCGCCTTGTCGCGCGGGTTCAGCTTGAGGGCCTCGTCGATCTTGGCCAGCGCGCCGGCGGTGTCCTTGGCGGCGTACGCGGCCTGCGCCTGCTTGCGCAGCGCCTCGATGCGCTTGGCGCCCGAGACCTTCTTGAGCTTGGCCTGGAGCCCGGTGTCCGCCGGGTCGAGCTGGAGCGCGGCGTTCCACTCGGTGGAGGCCGTCAGCAGGTCGCCCTCCTTGTACGCCGCGTCGCCGCGCAGGGCGTGCTCCTGCTTGAGCTCGGCCAGCTTGACCTTGCCCTGCTCGATCAGCTTCGGGGCGTCGGGGTGGTGCGGGTCGAGGACCAGCACCTGCTGCCAGAACGCGATCGCCTCGGACACGCGGTCGCCGGTGAACGCCTCCTGTGCCTTGGCCATGAGGTCCTCGAGCCACTTGTCGTGGATCTGGTTGATCAGGGCGTTCACCTCGCGGTCCTCCGGCTTCAGCTTCTTCGCCTCCTCGCCCTGGGCGGAGGCCTCCTCGAAGAGGTTCTTCCGGAGCAGCGCGAGCGAGAGGTTGTACCGGGCATCGGCCTGGTTGGGGTTCAGCTCAACCGACTTCTTGTACGAGGTGATCATGTCCTCGAATTTTTCCAGGAAGTACTCCGACAGCCCGGCCTGGTACCACGACAGGTAGTCGGCCTGGTCCTTCGTGCCGGCCCGCAGGAAGTTCCGCTCGGCGATCTTGAAGTGCTCGGCGGCCGCGGCCTTCTTCTCCGGCTCCTTCGCGTCCTTGAGCGCCTGCCCCAGGTTGAGGTGCGTCTGGGCCGAGGCCTTGAGCGCCTGGACGTTGGTATCGTCCACCGCGACGGCCTCGTCGTACTTCGCGACCGCGAGGTCCAGGTGCTTCGCCTTGTTCTCGATGTCGCCCTGGCTCAGGAGCACCAGGCTCAGGTTGTAGCTGGCCTCTTTCGACTCCTTGGGGAACTCCTTGATGACCTGGCGGAAGTACCCGGCCGCCTCGTCGTACTTCTTCTGGTCCAGCCCCATCGCGCCCAGGTAGGTGAGGGCCTGCGGGGCCTGCTCGCGCGCCTTGGGGTTCCCGGCGGTGGCGATCAGGTACTTGTCGAACGACTCCTTGGCGGGCGCGTACTTCTTGTTGAAGTAGTGCGCCTGCCCGCGCCCGAACAGGCAGGCCGGGTCGCCCGGGTTGATCTTGAGGCCCTTGTCGAACCAGGACACCGCATCCCCGAACTCCTTCTTCGTGAGGGCGATATTGCCAAGGATCTGGCAGCAGTCCATGTCCACGGCGTCGTGGGCTTCCTTGTTCTTCTTGCCCGCCTTGAGCGCCGACTGGAACGCCGCGGCGGCCTGGTCGAGCATCTCGCGGTTGTAGTACTCCAGCCCGAGGTTGAAGTAGTTGCGCGGCTCGTTGGGATCCGCCTTGACCGCATCGAGCCGGAGCTGGAGCCCCTTGTCCGGCGGCGCGTCGGCGGCGTGGACCGGGACGGACAAGGCGCCCGCGAGGGCGAGGAGGGCGGCCGCAGGACGGAGGGAAAGCCTCATGGACAGGCAACACGATAACATGAGGTTTCGCGGGGCGTCAACGAATTTGACACTTTTCCCCTGTGAATGCTACATTTTATGCGTCTTGTCCAACCGGAGTCCTGCATGAACCCGTCCGCCACGTCCTCCCGCGCCCCCCGGACCGCCATTCTCGGGATGGGCCTCATCGGGGGCTCCCTCGGGCTCGCCCTGCGCCGCCGCGGCCGGCCGGTGACCGGGTTCGACCCCGCGCCGCAGGTGCG
>CAYNUZ010000247.1:0-3879 GCA_964400385.1 uncultured bacterium
CACGCGGGCGCCCTCCGCCACGAACCGCCGCGCGATCGCCTCGCCCAGCCCCTGGGTCGAGCCGGTCACCAGCGCGCGCCGGCCGTTCAGCCGCCCCATCTCAGCCGACGAGGACTTCGGCGCGGTGCGCCTGGGACGCCAGCGCGGCGGTGAACAGCCGGTGCGAGAGGCGGGCCTCGGCGGGCGTGACGCACCCGAAGCCCACCGGCTCCCCCGCGAGCTCGTTCAGGTAGGCCGCCCACATCTGGAGGATCGCGTCGGAGAACCCGGATTCGAAGATCGAACCGGTGATTGTCCTGAACACCGACTCGGAGCCGACGTCCACGGATTGCCACGCCTGCTCCCGCCCCTGGACGTATTCCAGCGAGCGGAACGTCCGGGGATGCTTGGTCGTGAACTCCGCGCACATGGCCGTGCCGCGGACGCGGATGAACCAGGTGTCCGTCTCCCCGGGCGCGATCCGCTCGGTCCGCAGGACCAGCGGGAAGTCGCCCTCGGGCGCCGCCACCCGGCAGGTCAGGCGCGCGTTGTCCCAGGTCTCGCACGCCGCCCGGCCGCCCTTGCCGTCCGGCCGCTCGGTGACGATCTTGGACAGGACCGCGTGGACGGACGTCGGGGCCCACCCGAACCGGGCGGGGATGTGGACGACGTGGAGGCCGAGGTCGCCCATGACCCCGTACTCCCCGCAGGTCGCAACCCGCCGCTTCCAGTTGATCGGCTTCTCCGGGTCCAGGTCGGACGAATGGAGGAAGCCGGCCTCCACGTCGAGGATCCGGCCCAGCCGCCGTTCGCGGATGAGCTGGATCACCCGCTGGCAGCCCGGGTAGAACGGGAACTCGGACGAACACCGGACGAAGACCTCCGGGTGGGCCTTGAGCGCCGCCAGGATGTCGTCGCAGGCGTGCAGGTCGATCCCGAACGGCTTCTCGGCGAGCAGGTGCTTGCCGGCCCGGATGGCCTTGACGTACAGGTCGGCGTGCAGGTTGTGCGGGACCGCGATGTAGACCGCGTCCACGTCCGGGGACGCGAAGACGGCCTCCGGCGAATCGGTGGAGAACATGAGCCCCGGGAACGCCTGGGTGAACCAGGCGCGGGCGGCGGGGTTGGTGTCGCACACGGCGGTCAGGACCGGCCGCACCTTCTGGTCCAGCAGGTGGCTCCACCGCAGGATCGCCGACCCGAATTCGCGCCCCATCAGGCCGCACCCGATGACCCCAAAACGGACCTGTTTCATCCCTTCAAGATCTTGAGTGCCTGGTCCGGGGAGGCGTGGTCGTGCACCACCGCCATCAGGGCCCGGGTCATCCCGTTCGGGTTCGCGTGCTGGATGATGTTGCGGCCGTAGACGATGCCCGCGGCGCCCTGCTTGATGACCTCGGCCGTGCGCCGGAAGAGCTCGTCCTCGGCGACCTTCCCCCCGCCGCGCACCAGCACCGGCCGGCCGGCCGCCTTCACGATCTCGTGGTACCGCGCCACGTCGTCGCACGGGTCGGCCTTGATGATGTCGGCGCCCAGCTCCGCGGCCTGCCGGACCAGCGCCCGGATCCGCTCGAAGTCGCCGTCCACCATGTACCCGCCCGCCTTCGCGTTCGCCTGCATCACCAGCGGCTCGACCATCAGCGGCATGCCCCACCGCGAGCACTCGGCCCGGAGCCGGCTGACGTTTGCGACGCACTGGCCGTGCAGGTCCGGCTGGTCGGGCAACTGGAGGAGGTTCACGACCACGCACGCCGCATCGAGCCGCACCGCGGTCTCCACCGGGGCCTCGATCAGCTTCGACCAGAGGACGGCGGGCAGCGTCTTGCCGTAGACGTTGGCCGCATCGGTCCGCAGCACCAGCGCCGGCCGGGCGCGGCCGGGGATGGACTGCAGCAGGTGGGCCTGGCCCGGGGTGAGCTGGATCGCGTCCGGCGCCGCCTCGGCCAGGGTGCGGACCGCGGCCCCGAGATCCTCGATGCCCGCCAGGAACGACGGCTCGTCGAAGAATCCGTGGTCGATCGCGACGTCGAGGCACCGGCCCGAGACGCCGAACAACCGGTGCAGGCGCGCCGCGGATTCGTTCACCGCTCCCCCCGGCTGGTCCCGTGCATGCGCCTATAATACAGGCCGTGATCAGCCGGACGGAGAACGCCGCCGTGCAGCGCCGGGCCGCCGACCTGCTGGCCCGGGCCGGGATCGTCCTCACTTCCGCGGAGCGCCGCGGCATCGAGGTGGCCGACTTCGGCCTGGGCGACCTCCGGCACACCGGGCTGGAGCTGGTGGTCTACGTCAACACCCCGCGGTACTGCGCCAAGGAGCTCGTCCTCTTTCCCCGGCAGACCTGTCCGGAACACCAGCATCCGCCCGTGCACGGCCAGCCCGGCAAGCAGGAGACCTTCCGCTGCCGGTGGGGGGAGGTATTCCTGTACGTGGAGGGGACCCCCGCCCGGCGCCCGGGCGCCCGCCCGCCGCGCGGCGACGAGGCCGCGTACCGGGTGCGGCATGAGATCCGGCTGGCCCCGGGGGGGCAGTACACGATTCCCCCCGGCACGTGGCACTGGTTCCAGGCCGGGCCCCGCGGCGCGATCGTCTCGGAGTTCTCCTCCCGTTCGCGCGACGCGTTCGACATCTTCCGGGACCCCCGGATCCGCCGCAAGACCAGGTTGTATTGATGCGGGACCTGCTCTGCGTCGGCAACGCGGTGGCCGACACCTCGGCCCGGCCGGTGACGCAGCTCCCCGGCCGCGGCAAGCTGGTCTTCATCGACGAGATCGGCCTCAACCCGGGCGGGTGCGCCACCCTCTCCGCCATGGCCGGCGCCCGGCTGGGACTCAAGACCGGGGTGGGGATCGCCGTCGGCCGGGATCCCTACGGCGACTTCCTCGTCGGGAAGCTCTCCGCCGACGGCGTGGACGTCCGCGGCGTCCGGCGCGATCCCCGGCACCAGACCTCCTCCACCGTCGTGGTCATCAGCCCGGACAGCGAGCGCGGGTTCATCCACGTCATCGGGGCCAGCGCGGGCCTCACCGACCGGTCGGTGTCCGACGGGACCCTGCGGCGGTACCGCGCGCTCCACCTCTCGGGCTACTTCATCCTCCCCCGGCTGGACGGCGCCCCGGCCCGCCGGCTCCTGATCCGGGCCAAACGGCTCGGCCTCGAGGTCAGCCTCGACACCTGCTGGGACCCGAAGCGCCGGTGGCATCTCGTGACGATGTGCCTGCCGCACGTGGACTGGTACCTGCCGAGCATCGAGGAGGCGCGCGAGACGTTCGCCTCCTCCGACATGCGCACGATCGCGAAGCGCGCGCTGGCCAGGGGGGTGCGCCGCGGGGTCATCCTCAAGCGCGGCCCGCTGGGCGTCTACGCCCTCACCCGGTCGGGCGAGGAGCACACGCTCCCCGCCTTCCGGGTGAAGGCCGTGGACGCCACCGGCGCGGGCGACTGCTTCGACGCGGGGTTCTGGACCGGGATCCTGCGCGGCCGGCCGCTGCGCGAGGTGCTCCGTCTCGGCTGCGCCGCCGGCGCCCTCTCCGTCTCCGGCTTCGGCGGCATCGGCCGCCTCGCCTCCCTCCCCCAGGCCCGCCGCCTCCTCCAGGACGCCCAAGGGCACACCCACCGGAGGGGACATATATGAAATAACGATATTCTCGCCTGGAGAATATCGTTATTTCATATATGTCCCCTCATCCGTTCAACCGTGGATGCGGATGTCGCGGATGTCGAGGCGGCCTTCGTCGAGGAGCAGGGCCAGCGCGCCGCCCGCGAAGGACGCGTCGGCGGCCGCCAGGGTGGGCCCCCCCGTGATGCGCGCCGTGAACCCGGCGCCGCGGACGGCCAGCGCCAGCGCGACCTCCTGGTCCGGCACCCACGCGAAAGTGGCCGCCGCGAGCACGGATCGGG